>NZ_JBEPAA010000080.1:0-36618 GCF_040298365.1 Kitasatospora sp. NPDC001603 | reverse complement strand
GGCGGGGCCTGCCCCGCGGCCCCCGGGTCAGTTCGGCGCCGCGGCCACGGCCACCGGCGACGAGGCGCCGGGCACCAGCAGCCGCGGCGCCCCGCCGCCGTCCGCCGGCACGCTCCAGACGTCGGTGCCCTTGCCGCCCTGGCCGGGCAGCGCGTACCCGAGCGTCTCCCCGTCGAGCCAGACCGCCTGGTCGTCCACGCTGCGCGACTCGGCCAGCGGGTGCTCGCCCATCCCCGCCAGCTCCAGCACGTGGAGCCGCCAGGGCGCCGCCGGGTCGGCCGAGACCTTCTTCTTGAAGGCGATCCGGGTGCCGTCCGGCGAGAGCGAGGGGCACTCCACGTTCTCCCGCAGGGTGCGGGCCGACCAGGCCCGGAGGTCCCCCTCGACCAGGTGGGTCCGGCCGCCGGTCGAGACGGTGGCGTAGAAGCGGTTGTCGTCGGCGGCGAAGCTGACGCCCCAGTAGTTGACGTCGGCGGCGTGGTAGCGGGCGCCGTCGACGGTCAGCGGGATGGACTCGATGGACTTGACCAGGTAGCCGGTACGCAGGTCCAGGACCGACGTCCGGGTGGAGAAGGTGCCCGCCGCGTAGGAGTCCCCCACCGCGAAGGCGGTCCAGGCGAGCAGGTGTCCGGAGGCCGACACCCGGGCCCGGTTCGGGATCCCGGGCACCGTCACCGACTGGAGCTCGGTGAACTTCCGGTCGTACACCACCGCCTGGGTCCGAGCCGGGGTGCCGGGCAGGGCGCGCAGGCACAGCGCCCGGTCCCCCGCGGCGTGGAAGCGGACGCAGGACGGGCCGTCGGCCGCCCCCGGACTGCGGGCGACCCGCCCGGTGGCGGAATCCCGGTAGTAGAGCCCGGGCTCGTCCAGGGTGAACGAGCTCGCGGCGGCGACCAGCCGCTGCCCGCCGCCGCGTTCCCTGGCGTGCAGGACGTACCCCAGCGAACCGCCCAGCAGCACCAGGGCCGCGGTGATCAGCACCAGCGAACGCGCTTTCACGAAACCTCCCTCTCCGGCCGCTCCGGCAGGATCCGCCGTGCCGCGACGAGTGCGGCGGCCAGCGCGAGCGCGGCCGCCGCCAGGGCCGGACGCGGCCCCCACCACGTCCAGGCCGCACCGAAGCCCGCCGCGCCGACCAGCCGGGCCAGCGCCTGGCCGGTCTGCAGCACCGCGAGCCCGCTCGCCCGGCCGTCGAGCGGCAGGACCGGTCCGGCGAGTGCCATCAGCACACCGTCCGTGGCGGCGTAGAAGACGCCCAGGAGGACCAGGACGAGTACGGTGGCCGGCCAGCCCGGCGGGGCCATCACCACGAGGTAGGCCGCGAGCAGCGCACCGTGCCCCCAGAGGAACGGGGTGCGCCGCCCGGACCGGTCCGCGATCCGGCCCGCCGGTACGGCCAGCAGCAGGTAGCACGCCGCGGCGCCGAGCGGCAGCAGCGGGAAGAGCAGGGCCGGCAGGTCCAGGCCGCGCTGGAGCAGCAGGTAGAGGAAGGAGTCGCCGATCGTCGCGGCGCCCAGCAGCACGGCGGCCGTGACGACCCGCCGGAACACCGGGTCGCCGAGTGCCCGGGGCTTCTTCCCCGTCCTGCCGCGCTCGCCTTTCCTCCCACGCTCGCCGACTGCCGGCTTCACATCGGCCACCGGCTTCACGCCGGCCGCCGGCCTCGCCCCGGCCGGGACGAAGAGCACCAGCACCAGCACGCCGAACAGCCCGGTGGCGAAGCTGACCACGAAGACCGCGTCGTACGCGTCCGCCGTCGCCCACAGCACCACGAAGGCGACCAGGGGGCCGAGCAGCGCCCCCGTGGTGTCCATCGCCCGGTGCACCCCGAACGCCCGGCCGAGCTCCTCCGGCGGCGCGCTGAGCGAGATCATCGCGTCCCGCGGCGCGGTCCGCACGCCCTTGCCGAGCCGGTCGGCGGCCAGCGCGGCGGCGATCCCGGCGGCCGCGCCGCCGGCCAGCAGCAGCCCGAGCCGGGAGAGCGCCGACAGCAGGTAGCCGACCCCGGCGACCGTCCGGTGCCGGCCGCCGCCGCGGTCGGCGAGCTTGCCGCCGAGCAGCCGGACCAGTGCGGTCGCCCCGTTGAACAGCCCGTCGAGGAAACCGAATTGAAGCGGCGAGAGGCCGAGCCCCAGCACCAGGTAGAGCGGCAGCACGGCGGTGACCATCTCCGAGGAGACATCGGTGACCAGGCTGACCGCGCCGAGCGCGACGACCGTGCCCGGGACGCGCCGTCCCGCCCCGGCGGGGCGGGACGGCGCGTCCGGACGGCGGCCCGTGGTGGCGAGGTACATCATCAGTGGCAGCTGTACTTCGGGCTGGTGTCCTTGACCTGGCCGTCCGTCCCGACGTAGCTCCACCCGTAGCCGGAGTCGGTGAAGTCCAGCTTCAGCACGCCGTAGTCACCGCTGATCCGCTTCTGGCTGTTCGGCTGGACCTGCTCGATCGGGTAGGGCTCGGCGCCGCCCATCCCGCCGACGATCTCGACGATCCCGTCCGCGGTCGCCTTCCCGTCCGGGTCCTGCGGGGCGAACCGCTCGTAGTGGTGGTCGTGCCCGTTCAGCACCAGGTCGGCCTTGGCCCCGTAGAGGATCTTCCACACCGGCCGGGAGACCGGGTCGTTGCCGTGGCCGCCGGAGGAGTACAGCGGGTGGTGCCAGTAGGCGGCGACGCACTTCTTCCCGTTGGCCGCCAGGTCGGCCTTCAGCCAGTCGATCTGGGCGCTCTGGTCGAAGGCGTTGGAGTCCAGCGCGACGAAGTGCCAGTTGCCCTCGTCGAAGCTGTAGTAGCTCTTCCCCTGCGGGTAGGCGATGCTGCCGAAGTACGCCTTGTACCCGGCGAGCGACCCGGCCGGGTCGTAGGTCTCGTGGTTGCCCGGCACCGGGTGGGTCTTCGCCTTGAACGCCCCCCAGGTCTTGTCGTAGTAGGCCTTGAAGTCCGCCAACCGGGCGTCGTCGTACTGGCTGTCACCCATCGTCAGGTAGAACTTGGGGTTGATCTGCTGGGCCAGCGCGGCCGTCTTCGGGTGCGCGCAGCCGCTGTCCGCGGCGGTGCACTGGGCGGCGATGTCGCCCGCCGCCACCACGGTGAACGCCCCGCCCGGCGCGGTGCCGGTCGGCGAGGGGGTGCCGGTCGGCGAGGGGGTGCCGGTCGGCGAGGGGGTGCCGTCCGGCACTCCGTACACCTGCATCTCGAACAGCGAGTACCCGTACGACGTCCCGCGCGCCGTCCCGTACATCCGGACGTAGCGGCCCTTTCCGGCCAGCCCCGTCCAGTCGTCCGCCCCGCCGTTGCCGGCCTTCTCCTCGGCCACCGCCGTCCAGGTCACTCCGTCCGCCGACACCTCCAGCCGGTACGCCTTCGCATAGGCGGCCTCCCAACTCAGTTTCACCCGGGAGACGTTGGCGCTCCCCCCGAGGTCGACCCGCAGCCACTGCGGGTCCTTCCCCTCCACACTGGCCCACCGGGTGGAGGTACTCCCGTCGAACGCCTTCCCCGCCGCGTACGACGACCCCTCGGTGGAGGAGGCCGTCGCGGCCTTCCCCTGCGAGAGCAGCGGGTCGACCGCCGCCCCCGCCTGCCCGGACCAGCCGAGCACCAGGCCGCCGAGCAACGTGATCACCGCGGCGAACACTCCGACACGAACAGGTCTTGCCGAGACACCCAGACGCATCCCTGAACTCCATGACCTTGAGTAGATGGCGAGAGCTGGACTCCGGTCCACAGCACACGAACTCACCGGGCGAGCGGCAACCGCGCCACCGCAGCGGCCGGGTCAGAGCTCTCGCTGAGCACGTCACACCCCCTCCGAGCCGGGGTGCCGCGCCAAGCCGCCGACCGACAGCCTAATGGATAGTAAAGTTCCCTACCAATAGTTCGGCGGCACCGAACTTCCGCCCGCCGAGCGGATCATGGCCCTGTCCGAGCGCCTCGCCGGACCCGTCTCCACGGCCCCGACCGACCGCCGGAGCGCCCGCTACCGCCGCGGACCTGCGGCCGCGTACGCCGCGGCGCCGGTCGCGAACAGGGCCGACGCCGTCCCGGTGGACGCCGCCGTGCCGGGCAGAACGGCCATCCAGTGGAGCACCTGCCCCGTGGTGCCGCCCGGCGGCGGTAGGAGGAGGGTGAACGCGAGCCAACCGGCCGGCAGGGTCCAGGCGAACGACGCCCCGCACAGCGCCGCGCCGAGCGCGCGCAGCCGGGTGTCCTCCCGCACCGAGGTCGGGGCGCCGTCGCCGAGGACGTCGTGCAGCACCCGCAGCGCCTCCCGGCCGCGCGGCGCGAGTTGGGGCCGGTGCGAGCGGCTCGCCCGCGTCACGCACACCGGAAGGGCCGCGCGGCCCCCTCGGGCCACCCGCTTGGCGAGGCGTTCCTCGTCCAGTCCCCCCCAGTGCTCTCCTCGTGATCTCACACCAGCCGGACGCCCGAAGCCGCGGTCGGGTTCTACCTCCGCCCTGACCTGCGTCACAGTCCGGCGCGGGGGTGCGGGATCCGCCCGGCCGCCCTGCGAGCGCCGCCGGCCGGTCAGGTCGTGGCGGTCGGGTCGTGGCGGTCAGGTCGTGGCGGTCGGGTCGTGGCGGTCAGGCCGTGGCGGCCAGCCCGCGGCCCTGCTCCAGGAACGCCATGGTGCCGATGACGCCGCCGAGTTCGCGGATCGGCCGGGCGGCGCCGAACGGCGCGTTCCAGAACTCGCCCCGCCGCGGGGTGGGCGGGCCGACGTACGCGTACGGCTCCGCCTGGAACGCGTCACCGGGTGAGACGCCGTAGTTCACGCCGTCGACGGTCACCCCGATGTCGAAGTGCTCGGGCCAGATGACCGGGTCCGCCCCCGCGAACAGCCCACGCAACGCGGCGTCCCCGAGCGCGAAGCACCGCGCGAGCCGGCGGGCGGCGGACGGGTCCGCCTCGACGGCGTCGTCGGCGGCCACGACCGCCCCGTCCCCGTACAGCCCGGCCGGGGCACCGACCGCGAGCCCGAGAGCCGCGCCGAGCGCCGTGCAGGTGGTCCATTCGAGGGACAGCGCCTGCCCGGGCGCGACCAGCTCCGCGCCGATCACCCGCAGCCGCGGCTCGGCCGTGGTGGCGAAGCCTCCCGCGCAGGCGCGCAGCCTGATGGTCCCGCTGTCCCGGTACTGCGGCCCGGCCAGGACCAGCTCGGCCACCGCGTGCAGGGCCCGGCGGGTGCGTACGAGAGTCTCGGTGTCCATGAGGGCATGCTCCCGCAGCCCGAGGCACCGCGCACAGCCTGCCGCCGGGCGGCCGCACCGGCCGGCCCCCGCCGGTCGTCGCCGATCCTCACGCCGCACGTGGTGGCCCTCGGCCCACCGGACCCGTGCGACGGCGGCGGGACGCGCCCTCAGGCCCGGCCGGCCGGCCGCAGTTCGCGTTCGAGCGCGGCCAGCGCGAAGGCGTGCGCGGAGGCGTGCTGCCAACGGGCCCGCCCGAACATCACGTCCCCGGAGAGCCCGTTGAGCATGGCCACCGCCCTGATGACGAACTCGGCAGGGTCCACGTCGGCGAACTGCCCCAGCGCCCGCCCCTCCCGGAGGACGGCTTCCAGCCGCTCCTCCCAGACGTCGGACAGGTCGGTGAGGACCTGCCGGCCGGCGTCGTCGTGGCACTGGGCCAGCACCTGCGTCCACAGCGCGTAGCGTTCGTCGCCCGGGTGGCGGGGCAGGTAGTAGCGGACGAACAGCGCCAGTTTCTCGGCGGGGGACGCGGCCTCGTCCGCGGCCCGCTCGAACCGGGAGCCGAGGTCCGCCTCGCTCCACGCGAGGACCTCCAGCAGCAGCCGGTCCTTCTTGCCGAAGTGGTAGAGGATGTGCCCGGTGCTCATGCCGGCCCGCGCGGCGATGTCCGACATCCGCACGGCCGCGGTGCCCTTCTCGGCGATGACGCTGATGGCGGCCCGCATCGCCCGCCCCCGCGCCTCGTCGCCGCTGGGCTGGCGCTTCCGGTCGGCCGGGGTCGGGGCGGGCTGGTGAGCGGCGCCCGGTTCAGTGCCCGTCCCAGCGCCCGACGCGCCGCCCGCCCCGGCACCCTGCGCGGCACCCGTCACCGGCTCGGTCTCTCGCGTCGACATGGCCGCACCTCGATCCTGGGGGTCTAGATCCGTAGTCTAGACTGAAATTCTAGTCAGTTCGCCGGAGGCGTGGCGGCCGCGTACGCGCGACCGGCCCGCCGCCCGGCGATCTACCTGCCCGACCCCCACCCAGGAGGCACCCGCATGACGCGCGGATTCGACGTTGTGGAGACCTGTATCGCCGACCTGCGCGAGGCACTGGAGAAGGGCCGGACCACCGCGGTCGAGCTGCTCGACGCCTACCTCGCACGGATCGACGCGTACGACCGGCCCGGCACCGCCACCGCCCTCAACGCGATGGTCGTGATGAACCCGGACGCCCGCGCCGAGGCCGAGGCCTCCGACGCACGCCGCGCGCGCGGCGAGACGCTCGGCCCGCTGGACGGCATCCCGTACACCGCGAAGAACAGCTACCTCGCGAAGGGGCTGACGGCCGCCGCCGGTTCGCCGGCCTTCGAGCACCTCGTCGCCCAGCGCGACGCCTTCGCCATCGAGCGGCTGCGCGCGGGCGGCGCCGTCCTCATCGGCCTGACCAACATGCCGCCGATGGCGAACGGCGGCATGCAGCGCGGCGTCTACGGCCGCGCGGAGAGCCCGTACAGCGCCGACTGGCTCACCAGCGCCTACGGCTCCGGCTCCTCCAACGGCTCCGGCACCGCGACCGCCGCGTCGTTCGGCGCGTTCGGCCTCGGCGAGGAGACCTGGTCCTCGGGCCGGGCCCCCGCCTCCAACAACGCGCTGTGCGCCTACACGCCCAGCCGCGGCGTGATCTCGGTGCGCGGCAACTGGCCGCTCGTGCCGACCATGGACGTCGTGGTCCCGCACACCCGCACCATGGCCGACCTGTTCGAGCTGCTCGACGTCATCGTCGCCGACGACCCGGAGACCCGCGGCGACCTGTGGCGCGCCCAGCCGTGGGTGCCGCTGCCCGCCGCCTCCCGGGTGCGGCCCGCCTCCTACCCGGCCCTCGCCCCCGCCGACGCCGGGGCGGCGCGCGCCGCGCTCGCCGGCAAGCGCGTCGGCGTGCCCCGGATGTACATCAACGCCGACCCCGAGGCCGGGACGAACCCCGAGGGCGGCATCGGCGGCCAGACCGGGCAGCGGATCGACACCCGCCCCTCGGTGATCGCCCTGTGGGAAGCCGCACGCCGCGACCTGGAGGCCGCCGGTGCCGAGGTCGTCGAGGTCGACTTCCCCGTCGTGTCGAACTACGAGTCCGACCGCCCCGGCACGCCCTCGCTGCTCACCCGCGGCCTGGTCGGCCGCGACTACCTCACCGTCGAGATCGAGGACCTCTCCGCCTGGGCGTGGGACGACTTCCTGCGCGCCAACGCCGACCCCGCGCTCGCCACCCTGGCCGAGGTCGACGGCGACCGCATCTGGCCCAAGCGGCAGGGCGAACTCCCCGACCGCTACGCCGGCTTCGACGACACCATCGGCGACTACCCGCGCTTCGTCCGCGAGCGCCCGTACGCCTCCTTCACCGACATGCCGCACCTCGAAGCGGGCCTGCGCGGACTGGAGGAGACCCGCCGGGTCGACCTGGAGGAGTGGATGGACGAACTGCGCCTGGACGCCGTGGTGTTCCCCGCGGTCGCGGATGTCGGCCCCGCCGACATGGACGTCTCCGAGGCGTCCGCCGACCTCGGCTGGCGCAACGGCGTCTGGGTCGCCAACGGCAACCTGGTCCCCCGCCACCTCGGCATCCCCACGGTGACCGTGCCCATGGGCACCATGACCGACACCGGCATGCCCGTCGGCCTCACCTTCGCCGGCCGCGCCTACGACGACAACGCGCTCCTGACCCTCGGCGCCGCCTTCGAGGCGACGGCCCCCCGCCGCACGGAACCGCCGCGCACCCCTCGCCTGCCCGCCGAGTGACGTGACGGAGCGGGGCGGGGGTCTCCCCGCTCCGCCCCGCCGCTGTCGCGGGACGCGAGGGCGGCGGGGGCGCGAGGGCGCGCCACCCGACATGTCCGCCGACGTCCGCATGTGCCCCGATCGATCAGGAATCGAGAAGCGCGGTCCACGGCGTTGCCTCTAGCCTGCACGCCATGGACATCAGCATTCACACCACCACCCTTCCGCACGACGACCCGGACGCGTCGCTGGTCTTCTACCGCGACGTCCTGGGCTTCGAGGTCCGCAGCGATGTCGGGCAGGGCAGGATGCGCTGGATCACGGTCGGCCCGGCCGGGCAGCCGGGCACGTCGATCCTGCTGGCGCCGCCCGCCGCCGATCCCGGCATCACCGAGGACGAGCGCCGCACGATCACCGAGATGATGGCCAAGGGCACCTTCGGCTGGATCCTGCTGGCCACCCCGGACCTCGACGCCACCTTCGAGAAGGTGCAGGCCGTTGACAGCGAGGTCGTCCAGGAGCCGACCGACCAGCCGTACGGCGTCCGCGACTGCGCGTTCCGCGATCCCGCCGGCAATCTGATCCGCATCCAGGAACTGCGCTGAGCCGTACGGGTACCGGCGCGGCTGTACGAGCCGCCGCGCGACCACCCGTGAGGGGTGCCGGCGTCACGTGGACGCGTCCGGGGGCAGCCGTCTCGGCCACCCCCGGTCGCCCGAAGACGCCGATGGGCAGGGCAGACGGACAGGGCAGACGGAGAACGAGGGGGTCCCCATGTGCAGGCCGGAATGGCGGCGAGCGCTCGTCCAGGCGCAGCGTCTGGCCGACTTCGCGCGGTTGCGCCGCGTCCGCGATCGGATCGACCGGGAGTACGCGCGGCCGCTGGACGTGGCGGCGCTCGCCCGCGACGCGAACATGGCCGCCGGGCAGCTGAGTCGGGAGTTCCGCGCCGCTTACGGCCAGTCGCCGTACGCGTATCTGATGGCGCGTCGCATCGAGCGGGCGGCGGCGCTGCTGCGGCGGGGCGACCTCGGCGTCACCGAGGTCTGCCGCGCGGTCGGCTGCGCGTCGCTGGGTACGTTCACCACCCGCTTCACCGAGCTGGTCGGCATGCCGCCAGGAGCCTTCCGGCGCCGGCCGGCGGGTGCGGCGGACGCGGCAGATGCGGCGGCCGCGACGGCCGGCCGTCCCGCTCCGGCGGCGGGGCCGGCGATCATCCTGGACGGGATGCCCGCGTGGGTGGCGAGGCGGGTCGCGAGACCGGTCAGGAATCGAGAAGCCCCGGCCGCCGGGCAGCGCCTAGCGTGATGGTCATGGCAACCACCGCTTCCACCGCAGCCCACACGTCCCTCGCCTCCGTCACCCTCGAGGTGGCCGACCCCGAGGCCGCCCTCCGCTTCTACCGCGCCTTCGGCGTGGACACGCACATCCGCCTGCGGGCGTCCGGGGCGCACTCCACCGGATTCCGCGGCTTCACCCTGGCGCTCACGGTGTCCGGGCCCGCGACCGTCGACGGCTTCGTCGGCGCCGCCGTCGACGCCGGGGCGACCGTCCTGAAGCCCGCCGCCAAGTCGCTGTGGGGCTACGGCGGCGTCGTCCAGGCCCCGGACGGGACGATCTGGAAGATCGCGACCTCCGCGAAGAAGGACACCGGCCCCGCCACCCGCGAGATCGACGAGGTCGTCCTGCTGCTCGGTGTCGAGGACGTGAAGGCCACCAAGCAGGTCTACGTCGACCGGGGCCTGACCGTGGCCAAGAGCTTCGGCGGCAAGTACACCGAGTTCGCCCCCGGTCGGGCCGGCACCGTCAAGCTGGCGCTGTACAAGCGCCGCGCCCTGGCCAAGGACCTCGGCGTCCCCGTCGACGGCACGGGCTCGCACCGCATCGTGCTCGGCAGCGCCGCCGAGGCCTTCACCGACCAGGACGGGTTCGTCTGGGAGGCCGCCGAGGCGCTCGCCCCCACGCCGTCCTGACGACAGCCGGGCCCCGGCACGGATCGCCGGCGCGTACACACCCACACGTCGCGTACGCCTCCGCCGGTACCGCGTACACCTCCACCAGTAGCGCACACATCCACCAGTACAAGGAGTGAGCCATGAAGGCGCACGTCAGCTCCATCCTCCTCGGCGTCCGGGACATGGACCGGGCCAAGCGGTTCTACACCGAGGGGCTCGGCTGGAAGATCCAGAACGACTACGGCATCTCGGTGTTCTTCGCATCGGACGGCGCCTCGCCGGTCGGCTTCTACGGCCGCGAGGGCCTGGCCGAGCAGGTCGGCACGGACCAGGAGGGCAGCGGCTTCAGCGGCCTGGTCCTGACCTACGTCGTCCGTAGTGAGGCGCGGGTCGACGAGATCATGGCGGAGGCCCAGCAGGCCGGCGCCACCGTCCTCAAGCCCGCCGGTGCTCTGCCGTGGGGCGGGTACGGCGGCACCTTCGCCGACCCGGAGGGCTACATCTGGAGCCTCGGCTACAGCGCCCAGGGAGCCGACCAGCCCTACGCCGAGTAGCCGCGATCGGGCAGGACCTGCGAGCGGGTCGCGAGCCCCGTGATCCGCGCCCGCTCGGACGCCCCGCGGCCGACCGCTACCGCCGGGACGGCCGCCCCAGCCCCGGCGCTCCCCACCCCCGGCGCCCCGCGTGAGCCGTCTGCCGTCTAGACGAGGGACCCGCCGCCGTCGAGCGTCAGCACGGAGCCGGTCGCGAAGGGGTTGCCCAGCAGGAGGAGATAGGCCGCCGCGGCGTCCCCGGGCTGCCCGACCCGACCGGCCGGGAGTCCGCCGCCCTGGCTCCGGAAGAACGCTTCCGGTTCCGGGACGAGGCCGTCCCACAGTTCGGTCCGCACGACGCCGGGGCGTACCGCGTTGACCCGGATCCCCCGCGGGGCCAGGTCCAGGGCGAGCGCTCGGGTCAGGGACTCGATCGCTCCCGTCGTGCTGGCGGGGACCGGCGAGCCGGGCAGCGGGCGGGTCGCGACCACTCCGGACGTGACGACGATCGAGCCGCCCGGACGGATGGCCGGCACCGCATGCTTCACGGCCAGGAAGGCTCCCCAGTAACGGACTTCGAAGCCGGCGCGGGCCTCGGCCGAGCTGAGGTCCTCGATCCCCTTCAGGAGCAGGGTGTCTCCGGCCGTGTAGACGAGGTGGTCGAACTCGCCGAGTCCGGCGAAGAACGCGGCGATCGAGGACTCGTCCGTCACATCGATGCGACGGCCCTCGGTGTCGCCGGGCAGCGTGGACGCGGCCGCGTCCACGCGTTCCTGGCTGCGCGAGGCGACGACGACGCGGGCCCCGTCCTTCGCGGCCTGCTCGGCGACCGCGTAGCCCATGCCCGAGGTGCCGCCGATGACGACGATCTTCTTCTGGTTCAGTGTCATGAGGTGAAGCTATGTCAGTGCCGCGAGACGATGAATGGCCAAGGATCTCGATCCGCTGTCCGATCGTCTCGATCCCCCGGCGCTATGATCGCGTCGTGGACATCCTGAGCGACACCCTGGCCGCACTGAGAACGGGACGTCCCAGCGCCGTCCGCACCGAGGCGCGAGCGCCGTGGGGCTTCCGCGTCCAGGCCGTCGTCGGGGCCGCGTTCCATGTGGTCGGCGAGGGCCGGTGCCTGCTCGTACCGCCGACCGGGGACCCGATCGAACTCGGCGCGGGCGACGTGGTCTTCCTGCGCCGGAGCAGCGGCCACGTCCTGACCGACTCGCTGTCGAGCCCGGTCGTGGACTTCGCTCCGGTACCGGTCGACGCGGGTTCGCCGATCGGCCGCCTCGTCGCCGACGGCCCCGGTGCACGGACCCGCCTGCTGTGCGGCGCCTACAAGCTCGACGTGGACCACCGGCACCCCCTGCTGCGCGAACTCCCGGAGGTCATCCACCTTCCCGCCCGCCCGGGGCGCCATCCGGCGCTCCAGGCGACGGTCGATCAGCTCTGCGTCGAGATGAACGCCCCGCGGCCCGGATCCGACGCCGTCGTCAGGTCGCTGATGGACCTGCTCCTCGTCTACATCCTGCGCTGCTGGTACGACGAGCAGTCGCACGAGCGCGCCGGGGGCTGGGCGGCGGCCCTCACCGATCCGGTGATCGCACCGGCGCTGCATGCCATCCACGAGGACCCCGGGCATCCGTGGACCGTCGAATCCCTCGGCGGCAGAGCCGGCTTGTCGCGGGCGGCCTTCGCCCGGCGCTTCACCGCCGTCGTCGGCGATCCGCCGTTGAGCTACCTGACGACGTGGCGCATGACGACGGCCGGACGACTCCTGCGGGACGGCGACCTCTCCCTGACCACCGTCGCGGCGAAGAGCGGGTACACGTCGGAGCTCGCGTTCGCCAAGGCCTTCAAGCGCCACTTCGGAGCCCCACCGGGCGCCTACCGCCGCGGGGCACGGGCCTGACGGCCCGGCCGATGATCCCGGCCACGGTGCCGGCGAACCGGTACCGGGAGAGCAGCACGCGCAGCCGGCCGGTCTCCGTCCTGATCCTGCCGAACCCACCGTCCTCCTGAGGCGCCCCGACTACGCTTGTCCCGGTCACGGCCAAGATCGAACGAGGGGGGATCACCCATGCCGTACGAGATCGGCGCGAAGGTGAGGCTGACCAGGGATGTGCAGGTCAGCGCGGACGGCATGACGGCCGGAACCGGCCTCCCCGGTCCGCTGTTCCTGGCCGGGGGCTTGACGGGCATCGTCTCCGGCTCGGCAGTACAAGCCGGCGGCGCGTCCCCGGACATGCTCGCGAGCTTCGACCAGCAAGTCCGCGGCAGCCGGTTCGACAGCTTCACCGCCGGCCTGATCGACGACCTCCGTCAGCGGGTCATCGGGATGGGAGCAGTGGGCGCCGGAGCCGGCGCTCGGACCAGGTACACGGTGCGCTTCGAGAACGGCTTCGTTCTCGGCGGTCTCGAAGAAGACTGGCTGGCCGGAGCCTGAGTGTCCGCCACCGCGCCGGCGCGGTGGCGGACACTCAGGCCGGATAGCCGATCGAGCCCAGCGGTGGGCAGGGGATGAGTGCGGTGCCGGCGCCGGGGCGTTCGACGAAGGCCCTGGCCTCGGCGGCCTGTTGGCGTCGGGCCTCCAGCTCGTCGGCGTGCCAGGCGTCGATCCGGGCCCGGGGGTAGTCCCAAGAGTCGTCGATGAGACTCAGGCTGGTGTTGCCGGCGCTGCGCTGGAACTCCGCCTTCACGACGGCTTGTTGGAGCGCGGTCTGGACGGCGGCGAGATCGATGCGGGTGATCAGGACGCCGAGGGTGTTCGGTTCACGGGTCGGCATGGGGGCCTGCGGGAGCAGCGACACCCCGGTGTCGAGGCGGCCGAGGTTGTCGACGCTCGCGTCCTGGGCCTCCCGCACCGTGATCCGCATCTCCCGGTGCAACCAGAAGAACTCGTCGAGGTCGGCCTGGGTGATGCGCATCCGCTCGTACAGGGCACGGAAACGGGGGTCCTGGTGCAACGGGACCAGGACAGCCGCGTGGAGTGCCACGCAGTCGTTGAAGCCCCCTGCCACGGCGGCCTCAAAATGGAGGATGGCCAGTTCCGCGTCTCCCTGCGCGCACGCCAGCTCACCGAGGCTCGCACGGCCCGACGCGGCGAGCCACGCACCGTCGGGGCCGAGCGCCGCGGCACGCGCGACGAGGTCGTGGAGGCCCCTGGTCCCCGCCACGGCGGGTCCCTTGGTCAGGAACTCCACCAGCACTTCGTGCAGACGGGTGGCCAGTGAACTGACGGTGTCGACCATGGATCTCCTCGGGCCTCGGGGTTCATTTGGGGAGAGCTGAGGGGGCGTCGATTCTGCGGTAGCCCCTGGAAATGACGGGCGGACGGGAGGAGCGGTTCCCGCCGCCGGGACCCGTCGGGCAGGAGAGCGGGCCGAGAAGGAGAACGCCCTCCTCCTCACCGCGGACAGCACGACGATGCCGGGCCCCCGGCCGCATCACGCCCCGATCCGGCCGGAAGCGAACCGCGCACCGTCCCTCCCCCTGACCGGAGCCCAGACTAATCTCCCCATCACCCGATGGATCAACCGCCCGTGGCCGGGCGAACGTTGTCCGATGCGGCGCCAGCCTCATTCATTCGCTCGATGAATGGCGATCAGCTCGCGGTACCAGGCGTACGAGGCCTTCGGCGTGCGCCGCTGCGTCTCGAAGTCGACGTGGACGAGGCCAGAGCGTTGGTGGTAGCCCTCGGCCCGTCGGGCAGGCTGTCTTCTGTACGGCCCCACCCGAGCGCCCGCCAGCGACGGGCTGACCCCCGGCTCGACCCCCGGTCCGCCCCCGGGAGCGACGCCCCGCGCGACTCCGGACGCGTCTGCGCGGGGCCCTCGGTCAGGCCGCGGCGGGTTTCTTCCGGCGGCTGAACATTCGTTGACCTGGTTCGGGTCAGCTGCCAGGCTGTCGGACGTGAGCCAATCCGAGCGCCTTGTGGGCCGCCTGCACGTCGATCTACGACGACACGCGAGCGCCATCTGTGCTGTCTGCCACTGACCGACGCCCCTTGTCGCTGACGCGCTCCTCTCACCTGTCGGCCTGAACCGGCACGGTCGCCGTACCGGCACGGTCGCCCTGACGTCGCGGCCGCAGCTCCGGGCTGTCGCCGTACCCGGCCGTGCCGTCCCGCGCAGCCTCCGCGCCCCGGGCGCCCCGCCCTGGCCCTGTCCGCCGGGTGCTCTCCTGTTCACCACCAGCCGTTCACCCGCCTCGCCGCGTGACGCGCAGCCCTGCCGCGCGTCCCCGTCGGCGTACCCTGCCGACCCCGCAAAGGACCTCCCCATGCCCCTGACCTCACGGCCCGCTCCCCCACCCACCTCCCGACGCCGGTTCCTCACGCTGGCCGCGGTCGCGGCGGCGGCGGCCGCCTGCGGCCGGGCGACGGCGGCCGGCGGCGCCGAGACGAAGAAGCTCCGCTACCAGGGCTGGGTCGGGCAGGTGACGTTGCCCGAACTCGCGGAGGATCTCGGCTACTTCGGCGACGTGAAGCTGGAGTGGGTGGGTAACACGATCAGCGGCCCGCAGGACATCCAGTCGGCGGCGACCGGGCAGACGGACTTCGGCGGGGCGTTCAACGGCGCCGTCGTCAAGCTGATCGCGGCCGGGGCGCCGGTGAAGGCGGCGATCAGCTACTACGGCGTCGACGCCGCCTCCTACAACGGCTACTACGTGCTGGAAGACAGCCCGATCCGCTCCGCCCGGGACCTGGTCGGCAAGAAGGTCGGGATGAACACGCTCGGCGCCCACGTCGAGGCGGTGCTGGACACCTACCTCCAGCGCAACGGTTTCGCCGCATCGGAGTTGCGCCGGGTCGAGCGGATCGTCGTGCCCCCGGTCAACACCGAGCAGGCGCTGCGCCAGAAGCAGATCGAGGTCGCCTCGCTGGGCGGCGTCCTGCGGGAGAAGGCGCTGGCGGCGGGCGGGATCAGGCCGCTGTTCAGCGACTTCGACCTGCTGGGCGCCTTCAGCGCCGGCACGTACGTGCTGACCGACAGGTTCCTCAAGCAGAACCCGACCACGTCGAGGGTCTTCGTGACGGGGGTCGCGAAGGCGATCGAGTGGGCCCGGGCGACGCCGCGCGAGGAGGTGATCGCCCGCAGCACGGACATCATCAAGCGCCGTGGCCGCAACGAGGACGTCGCGGCGCTCCAGTACTGGAAGTCCTTCGGCGTCGCCGAGCCCGGCGGCCGGATCACGGACCAGACCTTCCAGCTCTGGATCGACTGGCTGACCGCCCACGGTGACATCAAGGCCGGGCAGGTCAAGGCGGCCGACCTCTACAGCAACCGGTTCAACGGCTACTCGGCCGCCTCGCCCACTCCCACCGCCGGGAGCTGAGCCCGCGATGACCGATCACATCAGCCTCCGCCAGGTCACCAAGACGTTCCCGGTCCGGGGGCGTGCGGGAGACCGCCCGCCCTCCGGGTTCGTCGCCCTCGACTCGGTCGAACTCGACGTCGCCAAGGGCGAACTCCTGACGGTCGTCGGACCAAGCGGCTGCGGAAAGTCCACTTTGCTGGACCTCCTCGGGGGTCTGACGGCGCCGACCTCCGGCGAGATCCTCCTCGACGGCCGGCCGGTCACCGGCCCGGGGATCGACCGCAGCATCGTCTTCCAGCAGTACGCACTGCTGCCGTGGCGGACAGCCCAGGGCAACGTGGAGTTCGGCCTGGAGGCCACCGGCGTGGCGAGGCGGCAACGGGCCGCCAGGGCACGGGAGTACCTCGACTTGGTCGGTCTCACCGGCTTCGAGGACCGCCACCCGCACGAACTCTCCGGCGGCATGAAGCAGCGGGTCGCGATCGCCCGCAGTCTCGCGTATGACCCGGCCGTCCTGTTGATGGACGAGCCGTTCGCGGCGCTCGACGCACAGACCCGCGAGTCGCTCCAGGACGAACTTCTGCGGATCTGGCAGCGGACGGGCAAGACCGTCGTGTTCATCACCCATGGCATCGAGGAGGCGGTCTACCTGGGCGGCCGCGTCGCGGTGCTCACGTCGCGGCCGGGCCGGGTGAAGGAACTCGTCCCGATCGACCTGGGTGAGCGTGCGGCCGGTCACGACCTGCGATCCAGCCCGGCGTTCGCCCGCTACCGCCACCAGATCTGGAGCCTGCTGCACGACGAGGTCAGCCGTGCGCAGCAGTTGGAGAGAGAGGTCAGCCGCATATGAGCACCGATCTGAACCCGCGCGCGGCGGTGGACGTGCGGACGGTCCCCGTCGGACCCCGGCCCACGGTCGAGCCGGCCCCAGTCGGGGTACCAGCCCCGAGCAGTGCATCGACCCCGGCGCCGGCCCCGGGTGGGACGGCGACCCCGGCACCGGCCGTCCGGTCGAGGGTGCCGCGCCGTCTGCTGCGGCTACTGCTGAGCGGCGCCGCGAAGTCCGTGGCGATCGTCGCGCTGCTGCTGCTCTGGGAACTCGCCCCGCGGTTCGAGCTGGTGGACCCGACCTTCCTGCCGCCGTTCAGCGAGGTACTGGGCGCCTGGTACGGGCTGCTGCAGAACGGCCAGCTGGCCGACAACACGCTGGCCAGCCTGACCCGATCGCTCAGCGGCTTCGGCCTGGCGGTGGTGATCGGTGTGCCGCTCGGCCTGCTGATCGGCTGGTACCGGCCGGTGGCCAACCTGCTCAGCCCGCTGCTGGAGCTGTTCCGCAACACGGCGGCGCTCGCCCTGCTCCCGGTGTTCGTGCTGATCCTCGGAATCGGCGAGACGTCCAAGATCTCGATCGTGCTGTACGCCTGCCTGTGGCCGATCCTGCTCAACACCATCAGCGCGGTGCGGAGCGTGGACCCGACGCTGATCCGGCTCGCCCGCTCGCTGGACCTCTCCGCGCCCCGGCTGTTCCAGAAGGTGATCCTGCCCGCCTCGGTGCCGGTGGTCTTCACCGGCGTCCGGCTCGCCGGGGCGGTGTCGATCCTGGTGCTGGTGGCCGCGGAGATGGTGGGGGCGAAGGCGGGACTCGGCTATCTGATCAACGCGTCGCAGTACAACTTCGCGATCCCGCAGATGTACGCGGGGATCGTGACGATCTCCGTCATCGGGCTGGTCTTCAACCAGCTGCTGGTCGCGCTGGAGCGCCGGTTCACCGCCTGGCGCGCCCCGCTGGGCGGTTGAGAGGCCTGACATGAGTACACGACAGGAGTTCACGGCCGACGTCCTGGTGGTCGGCGGCGGCCCGGCGGCCACCTGGGCGGCGCTGGACGCGGCCCGCGCGGGCGCGGACGTCGTCCTGGCCGACAAGGGGTACTGCGGGACGAGCGGCTCGACGGCGGCAGGCGGCACCGGCGTCTGGTACATCGACCCGGAGCCGGTGCGGCGCGAGGCGGCGATGGCGAGCCGGGAGGCGCTCGGCGGCTACCTGGCCGACCGTCGCTGGATGGCCAGGGTCCTCGACCAGACCTACGCCAACATGAACGAGCTGGCGGACAGCGGGAGTTATCCCTTCCCGACCGGTCCGGACGGCCGCCAGCTGCGGAACGGCCTGCAGGGCCCCGAGTACATGCGCCGGATGCGGATCCGGGTGCGGCGGGCGGGCGTCCGCATCCTCGACCACAGCCCCGTCACCGAACTGCTCACCGCCGCCGACGGTTCGGTCGCCGGTGCTGCGGGCCACCGCCGGCAGGCCGGGCACCCCTTCCTGGTGCGGGCGGGCGCCGTCGTGCTCGCCACCGGGGGCTGCGCGTTCCTCAGCAAGGCACTCGGCACCAACACCAACACCGGCGACGGCGCCCTGTACGCGGCCGAAGTCGGCGCCGAGCTCTCGGGGATGGAGTTCTCCAACGCCTACGGCATCGCGCCGGAGCACACCTCGGTGACCAAGACCGCCTTCTACTCGTACGCCAGCTTCACCACGGCGGACGGCGCCCCGTTGGAGGGCGCGGCCAGCCAGGGCGGCCGTTCGGTGATCGCCCGTTCACTGCTGGCGGGGAACAAGGTGTACTGCCTGCTGGACCGCGCCGACGAAGCGGCCCGACGCGCGATGCGCCTGGCCCAGCCCAACTTCTTCCTGACCTTCGACCGGCTGGGCATCGACCCGTTCACCGACCGGTTCGCCGTCACCCTGCTCGCCGAGGGCACCGTGCGCGGCACCGGCGGCATCCGGATCGCGGGCGACGACTGCCGCACCACCGTCCCCGGCCTGTACGCCGCCGGGGACGCCGCCACCCGTGAGGAGATCTGCGGGGGCTTCACCGGCGGTGGCAGCCACAACGCGGCCTGGGCGATGTCCTCGGGCACCTGGGCCGGGCGGGGCGCCGCCGGGTACGCGCGTGCGCTCGGGCCCGGTGCCCATCGTCGTACGCTCGCCCCGGCCGGCCGGGCCGGGCTGCGCCCCACCGGGACGCCCGGCGGGGACGCCCGCGAGATCGTCGCCACCGTCCAGCGCGAGGTGCTTCCGTACGACAAGAACTACCTCCGGCACGGGGACGGCCTCACCGGGGCGCTCACCGTGCTCGACGACGCCTGGGCGCGGCTGCGGGCCGGGCTGCGGGCCACGGGTGCGGACGCGATCCGGGCCCGGCAGGCGGCGGCGCTCGCCGCGAACGCCCGCTGGATGTACCGCTCGGCGCTCGCCCGTACCGAATCCCGGGGGATGGCCCGCCGGCTCGACCACCCCGACCAGGATCCGGCGCAGCACCACCGGATCGCCACCGGCGGCCTGGACGAGGTCTGGACCCGCCCGCTGCCCCGCACCACCACGGAGGTCACCGCATGATCGAACTCGTCTCCCCGGAACGCTGCATCGCCTGCGACAAGTGCATCAAGGTCTGCCCGACCGACGTCTTCGAGCGGGGCACCGACGGCGTCCCGTCGATCGCCCGGCAGGACGACTGCCAGACCTGCTTCCAGTGCGAAGCCAACTGCCCGGTCGACGCGCTGTTCGTCGCCCCGTACACCCACCCGCAGCCGCAGGACCCGACCGTTCGCGACGAGCGGCGGCTGACCGAGGCCGGGCTGCTCGGCAGCTACCGCGCGCAGATCGGCTGGGGCCAGGGCCGGACCCCGGGCGCCCTGCGCGCGATCGGCCCGGTCCTGGGGCCGGCCGCTTCGGCCGCCCCCATCACCTCCTGACCGTCCGTACCGCACCCACCGTCCGAAGGAGATCCCCATGACCAGCGTCTTCGAGATCCGCAAGATCGGCGGCCGGATCGGCGCCGAGGTCCTCGGCGTCGACACCGCCGCCGCACTCGACGCGGAGACCGTCGGGAAGCTCAACGCCGCGTTGGTGGAGCACAAGGCGCTCTTCTTCCGCGCCCAGCGGCTGGACGACGACGGCCAGACCCGCTTCGCCGCCAACTTCGGCACCCTCACCACCGCGCACCCGACCGTCCCCGCGCTCGACGGCCAGCCGAACGTCCTGGCGGTGGACAGCGAGGACGGCGGCCGGGCCAACCACTGGCACACCGACGTGACCTTCGTCCGTACGCCTCCGAAGGCCAGCACCCTGCGCAGCCTGATCGTCCCGCCGTACGGCGGCAACACGCTGATCGCCAACACCCAGGCCGCGTACCGGGACCTTCCGGAGCAGCTGCGCGAGTTCGCCGACCGGCTCTGGGCCGTGCACACCAACGACTACGACTACGCGCAGGGAAAGGAGTTGGACGCCGCGGACCAGGAGCGCCGCCGGATCTTCACCGCCCGCAAGTACCGCACCGTCCACCCGGTGGTACGGGTGCACCCGGAGAGCGGTGAGCGTGGGCTGTTCATCGGCGGCTTCGCGCAGTCGGTCGTCGGCCTGCCGACCGCCGAGTCCCACGACCTGCTGCGCAGCCTGCAAGCGTACGTGACCCGGCCCGAGAACGTGGTCCGCTGGCGCTGGGAGCTGGGGGACGTGGTGCTGTTCGACAACCGCGCCACCCAGCACTACGCGCCGGACGACTACGACGACCTGCCGCGCCGCCTGCACCGCGTCACCGTCGCCGGTGACGTCCCGGTGGGTGTCACGGGCGAGCCCAGCCAGGTGCTGGAGGGTGACGACGCCTCGCACTACACGTCCTGACCGGCGGCCCGGCCGCGCGGAGGACTCCGTGCGGCCGGGCCGAGGGCCGAGGGCTGCGGGCCCGAGGGCGGCCGACGCCACGGGGGAAGGCCCGGACCACTCGGTCCGGGCCTTCCCCCGTGCAGCCGGGCGCCGGGCCGGCGCGCGGCCCGACGCGCGACCGTTACGGCGCGGTGTACCGCCCGGCCGGGCGCGGCAGGCCGTAGTGCTCGCGCAGGGTGTTCCCGGTGTAGCCCTCGCGGAACAGGCCGCGTGCCCGCAGGATCGGGACCACCTGCTCGACGAAGTCGTCCAGGCCGCCGGGCAGGACGGGCGGCATGATGTTGAAGCCGTCGGCGGCGCCCTGAGTGAACCAGGTCTCGATGTGGTCGGCGAGTTGCTCGGGGGTGCCGACCACGACCTGGTGGCCACGGCCGCCGCCGAGCCGTCCGACGAGTTGGCGCAGGGTCAGCCGGTCGCGCTCGGCGAGGTCGCGGATCAGCTCGAAGCGGCTCTTGGCACCGTTGATCCGGGTGACCGGCGGCAGCGGCGGCAGCGGTTCGTCCAGCGGGTGGTCGGTGAGGTCGACGCCGAGCACCGTGGAGAGCACGCCGACCGCGCGGGCCGGGTTGATCAGCGCGTCCAGTTCCTCGTCCAGGGCACGTGCCTCCGCCTCGGTGGAGCCGAGGACGGGGACGACGCCGGGCAGGATCTTCACCCGGGCCGGGTCGCGGCCGGCCTCGGCGGTCCGTCGCTTGAGGTCGCCGTAGAAGGCCTGCCCCTCGGCCAGCGTCTGCTGCGCGGTGAACACCGCCTCCGCCCAACGGGCCGCGAAGGCCTTGCCGTCGGCGGAGGATCCGGCCTGCACGAGCAGCGGGTGGCCCTGCGGGCTGCGCGGGATGTTCAGCGGCCCGCGCACCTGGAAGTGCTTTCCGACGTGGTCGATGTCGTGCACCCGGTCCGGGGCGGCGAAGGCCCCGTCCGCACGGTCGA
This sequence comes from Kitasatospora sp. NPDC001603, assembly GCF_040298365.1. Classification (NCBI taxonomy): domain Bacteria; kingdom Bacillati; phylum Actinomycetota; class Actinomycetes; order Kitasatosporales; family Streptomycetaceae; genus Kitasatospora; species Kitasatospora sp. NPDC001603. The sequence continues at coordinate 15,222 of NZ_JBEPAA010000080.1, read as the reverse complement.
GCAACAGCGCGTCGTCCTCCCAGCTGTCCCACAGGGCGGTGACCACGTCGAGGAACTCGGCGGCCCGCTCATACCGGACGGCATGGTCCTGGTTGGCGCTGCGGCCGAAGTTCTGGGCGGCGCGGTCGCCGGCCGAGGTGACGATGTTCCAGCCGGCCCGCCCGTGGCTGATGTGGTCCAGCGAGGCGAACTGCCGGGCCAGGTTGTAGGGCTCGGAGAAGCCGGTGGAGACGGTGCCGATCAGGCCGATCCTCGTGGTCACCGCGGCCAGCGCGGTGAGCAGGGTGAACGGTTCGAAGTGGCTGATCAGGCCCCATCCCCCGTCGGAGCGGGCCTCGACGCCGTCGGCGAGGAACACCGAGTCGAAGGCGGCCGCCTCGGCCGTCCGGGCGAGCCTCTGGAAATGCGCGACGTCACCCGCGGCGGACGGGTCGGTGCGGGGGTGGCGCCAGGCGGCCTCGTGGTGGCCGACTCCCATCAGGAAGAGGTTGAAGTGGAGTTGGCGATCGGCGGGACTTTCGGGCATGGCGGAACGCTCCGGGGCTCGGCAGGCGGGCGGGAGAAAGGGGATTGACCCGATTCTCCGACCCGCCGTCCGGCTGTTCAACGATTCGCCTGGCGGTGGAATTAATGCGCCGTTGACGAGGGCTCAACGCATCGCCCGGGCGGTCGAGCTGCCGGCCGTCCGCAGCTCCATCGGTCGCTGGTAGACGCTGTCGAGCACCCCGGCGCAGGCCGCGACCGCCAGCACGTCGACGCCGAAGGCAGTGGCGGTGACCAGCTCGGGTGCGGCGTTGGAGTGCAGGCGGACCTGTTCGGCCAGGTAGGGGCGCAGGCAGGGCGCCACCGACAGCCCCGCCTCACTGACCACCAGGACCTCGGGGTTGAGGACGTCCAGCAGCAGGCCGGCGGCGGGCGCGACGAGCCGGAGCCGCTCCTCGAAGAGGCGGATCGCGGCGCGGTTCCCGGCGCCGGCCAGGTCCAGCAGCAGGCCGAAGTCGGGTTCGGGGACCAGGCCGAGGGCGTGGGCCCGGCGGGCCAGGGTCCGATCCGCGACGGCGGCCTGGAGGCAGCCCGTCCGTCCGCAGGAGCAGGGCTCGGTGGAGCCGGGTACGGCGAGGTGGCCGATGTCGCCCGCGCGGGACCGCCTCCCGCGCAGCACGCTGCCGCCGGTGGCGATGGCCGCGTCGACGACGTTGCCGACGAACAGCTGGACCAGTTCGGTGGCCGTGCTGCCGGCGCCGAACAGCAGCTCCGCCTGGGCCAGCGCCCGGGCGTGGCTGTCGACGTGCACGGGCAGCCGGGTGGCGTCGGCCAGGACGTCGCGGACGGGGACGTCGTGCCAGCCGAGCGGGCCGTGGGCGACGACGCGGCCGGCCCCGGAGTCCACCCAGCCGCCGGTGACCACTCCGAGGCCGAGCACCGAGTGGCCGGTGGCCCGGCGGCCCAGGAAACCCGGGAGGTACGCCCTGATGGTGCCCAGGACCGCGGCGGCGTCGCCACGGCGGGGCAGGCGTTCGTGGGCGACCACCCGTCCGCGCAGGTCCAGCAGGGCGAAGGTGATCCACGGCACCCCGATGTGCACCCCGCAGGCGAGGTGGTGACGGGTGTCGATGTCCAGCGGCAGCTGCGGGCGCCCCGCCCTGGGCGGACCGTCCGGCGGTGGCAGGACGCGCAGCAGCCCGAGTCCGGTGAGGTCGGCGGTGTGCCGGGAGACGGCAGCCGGGCTGAGGCCGGTGGCCCGGCCGACGGCGCTGCGGGTCAGCGGGCCGCCGGTCAGTACCGCGCGCAGCACGGCCCCCGCCCCGCCGCCCTCGGTGGGCGACGCGGTCCTGCCGTGCGTGGGCGGGGCGACCAGGGAGAGCATGCGGTCGATGCTCCCAGCAGCGTGTTGCACGGGCGTGGCGCGAGCGTGAAGCAGCCCTGCCCGGTGCCCGACCAGACCGGCCCGCCTACCTCGCGGACCGCTTCCGCTGGGCGGCGACCACGTCCCGGTACCAGCCGTACGAGGCCCTGGGGGTCCGCTTCTGCGTCTCGAAGTCGACGTGGACGAGGCCGAAGCGCTGATGGAACCCCTCAGCCCGTCGAACACCCTGTCATTCTACCCAGAAGCCCGTTCTCCATCTTCAATCCTCGCGCCTACTAGAGTAGTTGGAGACGACGGAAGCTCATGGCACCTCGGCGCAGGCGGCCTACCCTCCTCAAGGAACAACGTCGAGGACCCTTAAGGCCCGGTGCCATCGGGCGACCGACCTCGGGTCACGCTAGGTCGAGCAACCGCTCGTGGAGCCGTAGCCGCGCTCCACGTCGACCAGATGGATCTCCAGGATCCAGTGGCACCAACCCGCACGGGCCCCCGGCGCCAGGCCGATGGCAGCGAGGGCGGTCGGGAGATCTTCCTGGTCGCTCACGTCGCCGAGCCACCTGGCGGCCTCACGGCACGGGGCGAGGGCGGGCTGGTGACATCGGCCGACTGCGGGCGGCTGGGTCTCACGACGGTCCCCCGGACTTTCAGCATCCATATCTCGACCGACTGAAGCAAGATCACCGACAACGGCCCTGGAGCAGGTCCTCGGCCTGACCGACAACGGGGCGGGCGGCTGGTGGAACCGCCACCCAGCCGTACCCGAGGCCGAGGGAAGCCCCGGCAGGCGACGCGCGACCGACCCCGCCGCGGACCGCACCGCCGACGCAGGGGACGTCAGGGGTGGCGGCGCTGGACGAACCGCTGGGCATCGGTGACCGGCCCGTCTCCCTGACGTGCGAGGACACGAGCAGCCTGGCCTACGCCGCCATCCGTCACGCCGTAGGTCAAGAATGAACTACGGCGTGGCGACTGACACGCAATGACGGGTGTAGTGGTGCTTGTCAGGCTGGTGGTGGGGTGGCCAGCAGGGAGCGGAACTGTTGATGGCCGCGGGCGGCTGCGCGGTTGATGATGTCCTGGGCCAGTTCCGCATGGTCGGGATCCTGCAGGCCTGTGCGCAGCACAGTGCTGATGTCGGCTTCGTGGAGGCTGGGGGTCCAGGGGGCCAGGGTTGGCGAGGTGAGGCACTGCCGCACGAGATCGAGCGCGGGTCCGATGTGGTCTTGTGCGATTGTCGTGAGGTAGCGGAAGCTTCTCGCGCTTCTGCCGAAGGATCCGGCGGTCTTGAGGAGTTCGCGGAGTTGTTCGATGCACCAGGTGGCCGGGAAGCGGCCGCTCTCGACGAGTACTTCGGGGATTTGTGTCAGCTCGTTGTGCTCCGGCGAGTTCGGACCAGCCGGTGCGTCGGAGAGGTTCGCCTTCCTCCATTCCCACCAGCCGCGAACGCGCTCGATCACGGCCTCTGGGGTCTCACGGTCGGTGTTGACGTCGGAGGCGATGTTCCATGCGAGCCGGTTGAGGACCTCGCCGCTGGTGTTGGCGTAGTAGTCGCGGATGGTGCCGTCCTCGCCGTCCAGGTCGACGATTCCGGCCCAGTAGCGCCCGAGGATGTCTGAGCCGAGCTTCAGCCGAAGACGCTCCTGCCGGTCGGTGCCGTCCTCGGAGCGGGTGGAGGCCATGGCACGGTAGGCCTGAAGGAGCAGCTCGATGGCGGGCCTGTACGGCGGTGCGGTCTCCAGGTAGGCCTCCCAGGCGAGGCGTGCGAGCCTCCCGCTGTCCGTCAGGAGGTGGCTGTGGCGCTCGGCCCAGCCGCGGTCGAGGTCGGTCAGATGGGCGAACCGTTCGCCGATTACGGTGACGACCAGGCCCGGGTCGGGCGGGTCGGTGAGAGGTGTGGACCCGGTCAGCCCATCCAGGGTGTCGAACAGGCGTCCGAAGTCGGCGCCGTGGATGCGGCGCCAGCGTGCCCAGGCCACCATGGCGCGCAGTGCCTGGGCGCGGGGGTCGTCCCAGTAGCGGGTGTGGCTCGCGGCTGGGAGGTCGGTGGTGCGGAGGATGGCGGTGAGGGTCTGCCAGATGCCCTCGGCCAGGTCCGGTACCGGCTGAGCGACGGGTTGGACGAGCAGCGCGTACAGGAGCTGGGCGCTCTCGCGCAGGATGTCGTGGGCCTGCGCGGTGGCAGTGCGGGTGGCGGCGGTGGCGGCCAGCTGAACGAGGACTTCGCTGTCGAGGACGTCGCCGCGGTTGATGGCTTCGGTGAAGCCGCCGAGGACCGCGACGAGGTAGGCGTCATCCAGGTCGGTGAAGAGTGCGGCGTGTGCGCTGTGGGCGAGCGCCTGCTGGCTGACGGCCGCTCGCAGTTGGGTCGCGTGGTCTCCCTCGGACGGTCCGGTGAACATGTCGATCGACGGCGTGAAGGCCTGGACGCGGGCGATGAGGTCGGTGGTGTTGAGCGGTGCCAGTTCTTCCGCGGTGACCGAACCCGGCGGAACCCAGATACCTCCGAACGGCTCCGCGATTTTGTCGAGCGAGGGCGCGGGGCCGTACTCCGTTTCGAGGAGTTGGAGGTCGCTTCGCAGGTTCTCGGGCAGGATGGGCCGGATCGCGGCGTAGTGCTCCCGGCACCAGGCGTCCGTCTGTTGCTTCAGCCTGGCGTTGGTGATCTCCTCGCCGGTGTACCGGCGGTGGTCTTCCTTCCACTTGTCCGTGCCGGGCCCCTCCCGGACGACCTGCACCAGCGCGTCACGGTGCTCGGGTTCGAGGCGTTCGCAGTGGGCCCGGGCCAGGCGGAGCCATTCGAGTCCGAGGTTGGGGTCGTTCGCCAGTTGCCGGTCTGTCAGCGTCTGGTTGACGAGTGCCGGTGCGAGGTCGCCGTGGTGCTCCAGCAGGTGAAGGCGCAGGCGCCGGAAGATCAGCCACGGGTGGGCGGCCAGGACGGCGAGGACGGCGGGGAGGTCGGCTCGGCCTGAGGTGAGGAGATGGCGGGCGGCATCGCGGACCGCTGCTGTCAGGCGTGCTTCTCGCGGCTGGTGGGTGTGGGGGCGGTCGCGTTCGAGAGTTGGGTAGAACGACGAGGACATGTCCATTCCGGACCGCCGGGCTGCTTCTTCCGGAGTCCCGCTCACCCGGTCGAGGAGGCCTGTGAGCATCTCCAGCCAGGGCAGCCCCAGGGGGTCGGCGAGTCGGGGCGCGTAGCGTTCCAGGATCTGGTTGTACTCCCACCCGCCGCGTGGGGCGCTGCCCTTTGTCTCGTCGAGCAGGGCGGCCATCAGGTCGAGCGCGGGCTCATGCTGTCCGTTCTCGGCGCAGTGGACAGCGAGGGCCGCGTAGCGGGCCGAGTCGATCAGTTCAGGGCTGCGGCGGGCTGCGGCTGCGGCGCGCGGAGCAAGTCTTGCCGCCTTGGCGGGCGGCATGCGCAGCGCGGCCTCCACCAGGTCGAGGTTGATGAACGGGTTGTCCGTGTCCGGGACGTCTCGGGCGATGACGAGCACTTGGTCGGGGTCGGCTTCCGCGGCACGGGCGAGGTAGGCGGACGCCGGCCAGCGTGGGAGGGAGACCTGGTTCCCGTCGTCGTCGACTGTCACGGGTGGGAGATCCGCGAAGAACCTCTCCTTGCGCAGAGGTCCGAGCCACGCTGGCGTGGTGAGCCGGGAAAAGAAGGTCTCCCAGGTCAGCTGGTTCTGGGGAAAGTCCGTGCGCAGGCGCTTCGCGTCCTCGTTGGTGGGTTGCGCGGTGGCTGCCAGCTTCTCCAAGCGGTCCACGGCCGCCAAGTAGTGAGCCTCGAAGGCGTCGAGGACCGTGTCCAGCATGGCCTCCAGGCCGTCGACACGCTCCAGGATCCCCGCGTCTACCGTCCGTGGCTGCTCGAGGTTCATCCTGTGCGCGGATCCGTGCAGTTTGCCGACCGTGCCGAGCCATGCCTTCCCTGCCGGCGACGTCTCCTCGATACCCAGGGCGGCCAGGATGGCCTTCACCGCCTGCTTGTGGGCGGTGCCGGCACCCTGCTCACGGGGGGCGCGGGCCTCGTCGGGCAGGAGAACGTCCCTGACTGAACTCTCCAATTCCCTGAGCAGGTGGAAGATCAGCATGAACCGGCTGCTGAGCTGGAAGTCATGGTCGACCAAGCGGCACACGTCCTCGAACAGAGCGGCCGGGCCGGGGCCGAGCTGCTGCAGCCGTTGAAGAATCCGCTCCCGGCGGATGGATCTGTCGTCGAGCGGTACAGCGGGAAGGGAGTGAGGCTCTGTCACCTGCCTATCATGCCTTGGCCCATGGCTCCGTGATGGTCAGCGGGGCATCTCGATGCGGCGCAGCCGGCGGCCGGGGACCAGCGCGCAGGCCGCGGTGGCAAGCCGGGCAGCGCCGCGCGGCGTGTGGGAAGTGACCTGGGACGACAACGACCGCGGCACGTTCGAGTACGGCCCCGAGCAGACCCCGGGCGAGGTTCACATCGTGTCCGGGACGACGCCACCGCCATCGTGATTCGCTACCCAACTCCCCCCGCCCACAGGCAATGAGGACCTGCAGCCGGCACAATGCAAACCGCTGGGAGCTGCAGGCCCTCATGGGCAGCCGTCGACTGTGGCCGGAGGGTAGGACTCCCGGCCGCTCGGCCGTCGAGCCGACCGAACCGAACCGACAGGTGTGGCCTCCAATGCGTGACCTGAACGGGCAGTCACCGACAACCGAGAGTGCGTGGGGCCGGAGGCTTGTCGACGTCCCGCACCGGGAACCGTCGGGCGGGAGAGCGGGTCGAGAATGAGAACGCTTTCCTCATCGTCTGGGAGAGCACGATGATGTCGGTTACCGGCCGCATCGCATCCCAGTCTGGAGTGAGAAGGCTCTCCGGGCGGAAGGATCTGTCGAAGATGCGGTGTAGTGAGAACGAGAAGACCTGGTCCAGCACGAAGCACACTGTTCGCCGTTCCTTACCCTGACTTGCACCCAAGTCCATCTTCCTCAGGACGTCGCTGCGTCCTTCCTCCGGCCGAAGGAGCTTCTGTATCAGGGTGGTCAAGTCGGGGAGGGTCAGGTCGAACCGTCCGGTCGCCATGATGGTGACCATCCCAGGAGGCGTGATCAGGTGTTCGTCGTCCACGTAGGCGTGGAACGGGCTGCTCGCGAGGTGGTCTGTTGTACGGATGCCGGCGTGCTCCATATCCCGGACGATGTCGATGATCGTCTGGCGCTGGACGGTGGGAACGGCGGCGGGAATGTCGATGAGCCAGGGCAGGGTCAGCCCCACCGACCCGGCCTCCACGTCGGCTCCGCCTGGGTGGGCTTTCGTCCACGACGCGAAGTTGCGCAGCAGTTCCGAGTTGACCATCGACACGACTTCGAGCGCGGTGTTGTCGCCCACGAAGTCGTACCGCCCGTTGTGCGGATTGAGGTCGTCAGGAGGCAGGTGCATGGAACCGCAGCCGAAGCATCGGTCGTACGGCGCCAGAGGGCCGAACAGGCGCCGCCCTACCCAGAATGCCGAGCGTTCGGAGGCCAGCTTCTGCATGATCACACGATAGTAGGACGGTAGGGGTGGTGTCGGGGGAACGCCGAGAGGGCACCAGGGCAAGCTGTGGATAGGATTCGGATCGAGTTGCCCCGTAGCCTGTGACCTTAGGCTGGCGCACTTTCGCGATCCCTGCGACAGCGGGGAGGAGCGCCCTGCTGTCATGGGAGGGAGCTAGCATCGCTGCCTCCGGCAGCAGCCGGCATCGTGCGCACAGCAGGAGACGGCACCATGGCGGACACCCCCCGACCGGATACACCCCCGTCCGAGGCGGCGTTGGATGCCGACCTGCGGAAGCTGCTGCCACCAGGCCAGTGGGACGACCTGGAAGAGCGGTTCGACCGGTTGATGGCCGACTCGAACCCATGGGCCAGAGGCACCGAGCTGGAGAAGCTGCTCGTGCAGGTCCTGAGGCGCGCCCACTTCCGGGTCGAGCACGACCCAGCCACGGCCGACCGGCAGATCGACCTGATGGCATCCTCCCGGGACGGCACCTTCCTGATCGAGTCGAAGTGGACGAACAGCCCGTCGGACGTAGACGTGGCCGACAACCTGCGCGTGCGCGTGAAGGAGGTCGGCAGGCAGGCCGTAGGCGTACTGATCACCGTTGCCGGAGTCACCGGTCCGTGCGCGGCACGCATTGTGCGCTACCGCGAGGAGGCCCTTATTGTCGTCCTCGACGAAACCGATATCCGTCTCGTCCTCAACAACCCGCACGAACTCTCCCGGCTGCTCTCCTTCAAACGGATGCAGTTGGAGATGGCTGGCCGAGTGGATGTTGGAGCCGACGGCCGGTACTGGCACCGCCCCGCGGTCGACACCGACTACGTCCTCCCGGACTCTACGCGGCAGATTGTCGACTTGGAGGGCCAGCCGCTCACCGCAGTCACCGCCGTCGGCAACCACTCGCCCTACGTCTTCACCCTGGACCTGCCCAACGTCGATTCGCGCTTCTCATGGGGCTACGGGGTCACGCTTGACGTCTCGCTCGGCGCCCGAAGTGAGAGCGAACTCCTCGATGCCCTCCGAAGACTCAATGAGCACGGGTGGCTCAGCAGGCACGCACACTGGACGATTCAGAAAGCGGACCAAGTCTGGCACGGCGTCGGAGCACGGACCTTCGCCGCAATCCTGCCCAAGTGGCGGGACCGCCTGTCCGCCGGCAGCGGAGACTCGTCCGAGATCATCACGCTGTTCGACAAGATCGACGGCGGCTGGTACACGGTCACCACTGGCGTGGACTGCGACGAGGCCCGCCGCGCAGCGGAGCCGGTGCTCTCCTTCCAACTCGAAGGAGTGCCAGTCGACCAAGGTCCGCTGCGCCACCTCGTGGAGCAGTTCGAAGTCCCGCTTCGCGGCTTCTACCGGCCGCTGGCTGCCAGGGCTGTTACAAGGGGCTCGTCCCAGGACCGGCCGGAGTTGGAGGTCGTCGGGTTCGTGACCGAGCGAAGCGGTGACCGGCTGTGGACGATCGGCGTGGTCGCCAAGAACCCCTACTACGGCCTCGCCTACGGAAAGCAGCCCACCTCTTGGCCATGGATGGAGTCCGGCGTGCTGGTCTGTTCCCTGCGCTCTCAGCACCCGGCGGACGAGCCGAGAAGCCGCTATCACCTGTTCTCGTGGGCGCTCGCCTCAGCCTACGACTCGACCGCCGTGAAGATCGTCGCCGAGTGGTAACACAGCACTGTCCTGGGCCCCGGCTACTGTCCGTCCCATAGGAAACTGTCCGAACAGCCGATACCGGCAGTTTGTCCGCCCGCCCCGGGGCGGGCCAAGGGATTGCCGTCAGAGCATTGATACCGGTCTCGCATGGCCGCTCTTGAAGCCCTGCTGGACCGTATTCCCAGGTACCAGGACGTCTACTTCCCCTTGACGCGTTGTAGGCCCCGCTGTTCGGCGGGGCCTACAACGCGTTGGCAGGAATCCCGCTGTGCCTCGCCGCACAAGCACCACCGGCCGGATCGCCGACAGGCCTCAGGCGTAGCTGTCCCGCTCAGCTCGTCGGCCACCTCCGGGTCTGTCCAGCGAACGGCTCTGGCCGTAATCGGTGGTAGCACTGCGTGGTGATCATGGGAGGAGGATCCGCTGGCGGAGGAGGGGGAAGCCAGCGCGTCCGTGCATCTGCCTCATGATCCGTTTAGTGCGGGTGTTGACGCCTTCGGTGCGGCCATTGTGGAACGGCAGGGTCAGGCCGGCTTCTACGGCAGCGCGGTCGAGTTCGAGGCCGTTTGCGAAGGAGTGCAGGTGGGGCAGATCGCCGGCACGGACGGCCGCGATCCAGTCGGTGAGCTTGGCGTCGTTGCCCTCGGCCGGGTTCAGCAACTGGGCGAACTCGTGGACCAGGCGGGCGAGGTCGGCCATCTCGGGGCAGTCCTTGGTGAGCTCGGCCAGGAGCGCGGCGTCCTGCTCGCGCAGGTGGTCGGGGCGGGTCAGGAGCAGGCGGGCGAAGCGCTTCGGGGTGGTGACGGGCCGTTCGCCCTCTGCTCGGCCCTGGTTGATGTAGCGGACCAGAGGTTCGCGCTGCCGGTGTAGCCCAGTCCCTTGATCTCGCGCAGGAGGTGGGTGACGGGGACCGCGGGGTCCTCGACCCGGCGTCGGCGCAGGTGATCGCGGTAGGGGTCGACCAGGGTAGGCCGGTAGCGCGGTGCCCGGCGCTCGGCTGGGGGCTCTTTGCGGCGTGCGTGGCGCTTGACGGTGTTCAGGGCGAGGTCGAGGCGGCGGGCGCACTCGAGCAGGCCGACACCCCTGTCGAGCAAGTCGTGGATCTGCTGCCAGCGCTCGCGGACACTCTGCTCGTGCACGCCCGCGGGCCGGGCCGGATTCACCGCGGTGGCCCAGCAGACGGCGTGGGAGCGGACCTCGCCCAGGAGCTTGTCGCACAGGTTCGACCACAGGTGTTATCGGTCGCTGACCTGCACCGCTTCCGGAAGTGCCTGCCGGATCGCCTCGCCGTAGGAGCCGGAGCCGTCCCGGCACACGTACTGGGCGCCGGGGTGCTCGCGCAGCCACGCGACCAGCGTCTTGGTGGTGCGGTCCGGCAGGACGTCGATCCGCTCGCCGGTCTCGGCGTCGATGATGACCGTCGCGTACCGGTGCCGGCGCTTGAGCGCAAAGTCGTCGACGCCGAGTACACGCGGCACACGCAGCGGCGGCAGCACTTGGTGCATGAGGATCCGGAGCGCTGTTGAGCGGGCCACGGCGCAGGCCAGCACGCGGGAGAGGCGGGCGCCCGCACGGCCCGCTAACTCCTTCACCACCGTGCTGAGTTGCCTGGTCAAACGGCTGGTGCGGCGCTGGTAGCGTTCCACGATGCCGGGGACCTGTTCGCGGAACGTTTGTCGCGGACAGCCGAGCACCGGACAGACCAGGCGCCGCAGCGTCACCGAGACGACGACTCTGCGCCCGTCCACCGGCATGTCCGTCACCTTCCGCCCGTGGAACCCGTGCACCCGCTCGGTCGGCGTTCCGCACGAGGGACACGGCACCGGGGCGTCCCGGGTCCGGGCCGACACCCGGATCACATCTCCTTCATCCGACACGCCCTCGAGAACCAGGCCCGACAGCCCCGAAAACACCACGCTGACAAGCTCGTTGACATCCAACACGCCATGCCAACGAGAATCGTCACGATAAGTCACCACCGATTACGGGACAGAGCCGTTCTTTTTACAGACCCTCGCCAGGCTGTTCTCCAGAACACGAGGACGACCAGCGAGCGCGGCCTCCTCGCCCTCGCCTCAACCGGGAGCCTGCCTCAGCCCGAAGACTCCCCGCGGGACGTTGCAGCCTATCCAGCCCGTGCTCAACGGAGCCCTCTTTCGATCTCAGCGATAAATCTCGTGCGTCCCGGGCTGCGGTCCTCTGCCGGGTAGTACCTGTTTGCCGGCTTCGTGTAATGGTCACCCGTAATCAGCACTGCCTCGTCCTTGGCGCGGGTGATGGCGACATAGAACTCGCGACGTGCTGTGGCAACCGCGCTCGGTATAGGCGGCCGGTTGGGAAAATAGGAGGGAACCAGTTCCTCTACGAGCCCTGGGAGGATCACGACGGAGAACTCACGGCCCTTGGCGCTGTGGTAGGTGGTCAGGGCGACGTGCCCAGGAACTTGCCCGCCGGCAAGCTCTGCCATGGTCAGTGGTTCGTCGCGCAGCGCGTTCAGCCTCTCGGCGGTATCGCGGTCGCGCGGGTCGCGGCTAGCTCTTACCAATGCCGCGAGGTCCATGCTCGACGAAAGCATCCCAAGGAACGCTCGTGCGTCGTCAGAAGGTTCCGGCCGTGGTGAAACGTCCAGGACTGTCGCTAGCTGTCGTGCCAGAGTGCGGCGAGTGTCGTCGGCAGTCGCCAGGCCCGCGAGTTGTAGCTGGCGCTTCCAAACGGAGGCCAGGTTGCGCAAGGGAAGGGCGGGTGCGGTGCCTGTACTGAGCCAGTTGCTGACGCCAACGGGGCCGGACAGCGTCCGAGCTGTGCACAGTGCAATGAGGTCAGCCAGTGGTCCTGACGGTCGGCGGCGCTGCTTTTCACGGTCGTACGGGATCCGGGCGGCATCCAAGGACTGCGTGAGTGCGTCGAGCACCGAGCCTTGGGCCCGGTACAGGATGGCGATGTTCTCGGGGGCGAGTCCGTTGGCGAGCCGGTCCCGCACGGCGTCGACAGTCAGCTCGGCATGGTGGTCGAGGCCACGCGCCGCAGGGATGATTGTCACGGTGCCTGTGTCCATTCGCTTTGGATCAGCCTGGCACCCGCGCTCCTCACCCAAGACAGCGGTCCCAGCCGCAACCAGCTCGCTCCCGCTGCGGTAGTTCAGGGTGAGTCTGACCGGATGGAAGCCGCGTTCGTAGAGCTCCCCGAGGTAGCGGGGACTGGCGCCTTGATATGTGTAGAGGACTTGGTCGGGGTCGCCGACGGCTGTGACGGACGCGCCGGCGTCAAGCAGAACCTCGACGATCGCGTGGAGGACGGGGCCAAGGTCTTGGTACTCGTCGATGACGATGTGGGGGTAGCGCGCAATGACCTGCTCCCGGGCAGTTCTGCTGCGGCGGAGGAGGGCGAGGGCCCGGCCGGTCATGGCTTCGAAGTCGATCAGGTCGTGCTGGCGGAGGAGTTCCTCGTACCGGACGACGGTGTTCTTGTGGATCACATGGAAGCTGTCCGTAGACTCGCCTGCGGACACGACACGGCGAAGGCGGTCGAGTGTGGTGCGGTCCTGGCTGGGCGAGCCGAGGCCGGACTCGTGTGCTGCCTGCCTCATCAACGCCTTGCAGGTGTCACCATCGGCGACCGTAGTGGTTACCCGGTTGAATCCCTCGTCGATGAGGTGGGCGTACGGCCGCAGGACGCTGTTCAGGCAGAAGGAGTGAACGGTGGTGCTGGTGAGGCGGCGCCCGGGACGCATCCCGAGCCGATGGAGTCGCTGGCTGGTCTCATCGGCAGCCGCATCGGTGTAGGTGAGAGCAGCAACACCACGTCGGGAGCTGGTGGTGGCGAGGAGAAAACCGATCCGCGCTACAAGGGTCCGCGTCTTTCCTGCGCCCGGCCCTGCGACCACCAATAAGTTACCGATATGAGTTGCCGCCCTACGCTGGTCGGGGTCCAGCTCCGAGATCTCGGCCGCCAGGACTGGTGACACCCGCACCGGCGCGTGATCTGCCGTCAGTGCAGAGGGCTTCTGGCTCACTTGGCCTGTCCCGTGTCGTCAGCGGCCCCATCCGCCGGCGCGAGCGCCGGGAGCAACGGGACTCCCCGTACGGCCTGACTGAGGTCCTCCAGCAATACGAGGATCGAGCCCGCACCCTGGATGCTGGCGAGTTCGCCACGGGTGAAGGCGCCGTCGGTGTTCTGGGGGTAAAAGTCCCTTAGCCGAGCGCGGAGATCCATGACGGCCACGTGTGCCGCGAGCCTCTGCGCGAACCGTCCCTTCCCGATATCTTCGATCTTCTCAACGAAGTCGGACCGCTCCTGAGCCGTGGACGCATCGCCCGAGGCTACCGGCTTGAGCAGTTCCTCGAAGGCACGGCGCGAGGAGTTCCTGGTCTTGAAATCGCCGTGTGCGGCGGCCAGCTCCTCGGAAAGGAGGTGGGCAATGTCTACTTCAAGGGTGTGCTCTCCAACATAGACGCGAGCCCTCCGGGCAGTCTCGACCAGCGTAGGCCGGTCCGGACGCGATCCTGTCTCGGGAAGGTCGACCTCGGTGATGGCGTCGATCCCCGTTACCAGGTCGGACTTCAGGTCGCTCATGCCGGCAAGCTCAGCCAGTTGCTTGGCACGCCAGAGCCCGGGCTCCTTGAGCCAAGTCCTCTTGACGCCCCTGGAAGTCGGCTCCGCGTTGGCGGCATCACCGTCGGTGAGCACCCAGTGCGGCCGGTTAAGCGCCGTCGGGCCGAGCAAGGTCGCGTACGGCGCGAAGTCGGTGCCTTCGACGTTGGAGACGACGATGCCGTAGTTGTCGAAGTGGAAGCCTGCGGCTTCGGCTAGGGCCGGCAGGAGGTAGGCGTCGGCCGCGCCCTCCACAAATACCACCTCGCGGGCGAAGAGGATCTCCGCGCGAGTGACGTTGAGGTAGCGCTCAAGGTCCGCAGCCACCTTGGGGTCAATGAGGCCGGGAGACACGACTGAGGCAGTCGTGCGCCCCTCGTGGCTGTCTGTCAGCACGATGCTCGACAACGGGGTAACCGCAGCGATGTGAGGGCTGTGCGTGGTTAGCAGCAGCCGGTTGGGCTCGCGCAGGAGATGGGCGAATACCTTTCGCTGCAGGCTTGGGTGCAGGTGTGCCTCGGGCTCCTAAACGGCAAGGAGAGCGTCTTCCCCCTCTGTTGCAGATCGCCGAAACCGCAGGTGCTCAAGGAGAAGGGCGAGGTAGACCACGTTCGCGGTGCCGGTTGAGGCGCGCTCGATTCCCCGTGTCGCTGCCGGATCGGTGAGTAGTTGGACACTTCGGATGAGGTCTTCCTCCCGGCCGGCGAAGTCCAGGGAGGGAACGAGGGAGAGCTGGGTTCCGGCCAGTGCGTCGAGTCGCATCCTGAGGTCAGAGACGAGCTGCCGGACGTTCTGGTCCCCGTTGAGCTGGGTGCGCGCAGCCTTCAACGCTGTCAGTGTGTCCTGGATGGTCTGCTCCGCCGGAGGCATATCACGGAGGAGCCGGGTGAGCGGGCTACGGTCGGCCCGTCGGAAGTCGCCCTCGGCGTCTCGCAGGGCGTGAAGGACAGTCAGCGGGACAACGTCCATCGCGTGCCGCATTCCCTGCCCAGGGTCATCTCCGCCGTAGATGTCGTAGGCGTAGTCATCGGCGGTCAGCGGCCGCTCCAGAGTACCGACCTCAACCTTGGGCGCGAAGGAGTACGTCAGCCGGGCGACGCGGGGTTCTCCGTCGTGGCTGATCAAGGCACCGTCGAAGGTCCCTTGGGCGTCCGGGTCATCGTCGAACCCCGTCAGATCCACCTCAACGGTGACAATCACGCCGTCGTGGATCGAACCTCCGTCGTGGATATCGTCAGCATGGAGCTGGCGTGCACGACTGGGAAGGTCCGGGTCGAGTACCAGACGAAGGGCGTGGATCAAGTTGCTCTTACCCACGCCGTTCAGTCCCACGACGACAGCGGGGGTGGGGAACGGGTCGATGACCAGGTCACGGAAGTTCGTGACACGTACCCTCGACAGCCGCACTTCGCTCCCCAACCTTCATCCAGTGCCTGCGCAGCGGGCTGGTGGCGACGCTGTGCTCTCAAGTTGGAGCCTATCGCTGCCACCGAACAGAGTTGCTAGTGCTGAATTCCCCAAGTAGCGGGTATATGGCCTCCGTTGGGGTGAATTTGGTGCGGTAGGGGGTGGGGTGTGCCGGGGTTGTTGCGGGCCC
>NZ_JBEPAA010000079.1:0-37236 GCF_040298365.1 Kitasatospora sp. NPDC001603 | reverse complement strand
GGGCGCGCCCCCCTTTCCGGCGGCCCGGGGGGCGTTGGTGTGGGTGGGGGGGGGGCGCCCCCCCAAACTTGTGGCGGCGGGGGGGGGGGTGGGGGGGGGGGGCGGCCCCCCCCCCCCGCCCGCCCCTCGGTCGTTCGTCCACTCGCCGTGCGCCCGGTGCCGGTGGGCCGGCCCGGGCGGTGGGAGGCTCCGCTCAGGCGACGGTGAACTTCACCGTGCGCTCCTTGTCGCCGGTCTTGTCCAGCACCGAGGTGATGGCGTCGGCGACGTCCTGCGGAGTGATCGCGGCGGTCTGGCCGTTCTTCTTGATCTTCAGCTTGTCGAACACCGTGCCCAACTGGCCGGCGAGCGCGTCCAGGTCCCACTTGGGCACGATCTTGCCGGCGGCGTCGGGCACCAGGGTGAGCGTCTTGGGGGCGGTCTTCGGGCCGAAGTCCCAGGTCTTGGTGCCGGCCGTGATGTGGATCTTCCCGTTGACCGCGGACTTGCCGAGGCTGTCCGCGGCGGCCTGCAGGGCCTGCGGGGAGACCTTGGGCTGGGCGGCCGTCACGGTGAGGGCGACCGGCTGCTCGGCCTTGCCGGTGGCGCGGTCGCGGTAGGCCTGCTCGACCTGGTCCACGGCGGACGCGGCGTCGACCGCCTGGCCGGCCTTGCCGGGCACCACGACCGGCTCGCCGGCGTCGCCGAACCTGACGTAGCCCTCCTGGAGGCCCTGCCCGGACCCGGCGGCCAGCCCCTCCAGGGCGGCCTTGAGCTTGGCCCGGTCCACCTTGACCTCCGGCGGCACGGCCTTCTCGTCGCCCTTCAGCGAGGTGATCACGTCGACCGGGCTGTAGGAGTGCTGGGTGAGCCGGTCCACGGTGGCCGTGGTGTCGAAGCTCAGCCCGGCGACGGTCGGGTCGAGGTCCATCGCCTGGTCGCCGATCTTCAGCTTGACCGGCTGCTGGCCGGCCTTGCCGACCGTCTCGTCGAGCTGGTGGATCGCCTGGTCGCGGTTGCTGCCGCCGATGTCCGTGCCGAGCACCACGGTGCCCTTGGGGATGTCGGACTGGTTCAGCATCAGGCCGGTGCCGTACGCGGCGGCGCCGAGGAAGAGCACGCCCGCGACGCCGTAGACGCCGAGCTTGACGAGCTTCTTGCCGCGGCTCGGCCGGGCCTTGCCGGTGGCCGCCTTGGGGGCCTGCGGCGCGGCGGGCGCGGGCGGCTTCGGGGTGGGAGCGGTACCGGCCTCGGCCTCCGGGCCACCGGGGTAGGGCCGGCCGGGGGCGGCGCTGCCGGGGCCGCCCGGCCGACCGGCCTGCGGGTCGGGCGGGGCCGTCGGCTGGGCGCCGGAGACGCCGGGAACGCCGGGGAAGAGGCCGCCGGGGGCGGCGGTGCCGTACGGCTCCGCGCCGGCCTGGGGGCGCTGGGCGGCGAACGGATCGGCGCCGGCCGGGGCCGAGGCGAACAGGCCGTTCTGCGGGGAGCCGTTCGGCGGGAGGCCGTGCTGGGCCGTGCCGCCGGGCGGGCCGGATATGGCGGCGGGCGGGAGGGTCTCCTCGCGGATCGGCGCGAAGCCGTCCACCGAGGTGTCCTCCGGGTTCGCCGCGTCGGCCGGGCCGGCCATCGGGCGGCCCTGGCCCTGCGGAGCGCGGCGGGCCGCGAACGGGTCCGCGCCGGGGCCCGGGCCGAAGGGGTCGGCGCCGGGGCCGGTGCCGAACGGGTCCGCCGGGGCGTCCTCGTAGACGCCGGCCTCGTCCGCCGGGGCGTCCGGGCCGGCGCCGGTGCCGAACGGCGAGGCGGGTGCGCCGGTCGGGCGCGGGGCGGCGGCCTGCGCCGGTACCGCCCGGCCGTTCGGGCGGGCCGTGTCCGGGCCCGCGGCCCGGGCGGGGCGGGCGGCCTTGGGCCGGGCGCCGTTCGGGCGGGCCTCGGTGCCGGGGGCGGGCGCGGGGCCCGGCGCGACGGAGTCGGCCGGGGCGTCCGCGGCGCCGGCCGGGACGGCGGCGGGCTCCGCCGGGCCCTTCTTCTGGCGCGGCCGGAACCACGCGCCGGTGGACTCCGACTCGGAGGTCGCGGGCGGGATCTCCCACTCCGGCGGCAGGTTCGGCGGGGTGGCCGTCCGCGCGCCGCCGTCCATCACCCCGAGGACGGGGGAGGCGGACGCGGCGGAGCGGTGCCGGGGTCCGGCCGGCTCGGCGGCGGCCGGCGGGGCCTCCTCGCCCGGGCCGTCCTCGTTCTTGACGGTGCTGCGGACCACCACGGGCGGGATCGGGCGCGAGCCCGGGATGTTGATCCGGACCCGCGTGGTCAGCGTGGTCTCCGTCTTCGGGGCTTCGTCCTCCCCGGCCGACGCGGAGCCCGGGGCGGCACCGGCACCCGCGCGGTCGCCGCCGGGGAAACCCGGTGTGCCGTAGGGCGGGGTGCCCGACGGGTAGGCGTCCGGGCCCGTCCGCCGAGGCGTCGGGTGGGCGTTGTCAGATTCGCGGCTGCTCAATGCTGCTCTGCTCCGGGTTCGCGGGCGGGCCGTGCGGCGCGACCGCGGTTCGTGGTCGCCGGGCCTGGCGGGCGGCGGTGGGGTACGGGCGTTCTGCGGCACCACCATACTGGGAAGAACTGACCGGTGAACCGGTTCGGATAGAACCTGATACGTCCGGTTCCTCCGGTATGAGAGTACGGCTGTGTGGTCCTGACTGCGCGTCGTACGCGGTACCGTACGCGGGCCGCCGGGGCGGTCAGCGCGGCGGGCCGGGCACTCCGGGGAACCAGCTCGTCCGGGTCGGCAGGGTGGCGCAGATCACGCCCAGGATCGAGCCCGCGAACAGCCAGGCGAGCGACGTGGCGTTGGTCCAGAGCACGTTGTCGCCCTCGGGCCGGGGGACCATCACCAGCAGCAGCGCCAGGAACCAGCCGGCCGCCGGCAGTGCGGCGCCGAGCCGGGTGCCGGTCACCCGCAGGCCCGCGTAGAACGTGGCGCCGGTGGCGGCGAGCGCCAGCAGGACTCCCACGGGCGGCCACAAGGCCTGCACAAATGCTCCGCAGACCGAGACCGCGACGCCCAGCAGGAAGAACAGGACATAGGCCGCGATCCGCCCGATCCGCGGGGGCTGCGGCTCGGCCAGCCGCTCGGCGCGGGTGCCGAGGACGGCCGCCGGGATCGAGCGGCGGCGGGCCTGCGGGGTGGCGGGCTCGGTCATCGGACACTCTCCTCGAAGGTGCTGTCCAGGCCGGCGAAGAGGTCGTCCTCCGGCAGCGGCCGTCCGGCCCGGCCGCGCACCAGCTGGTAGTACTCGGTGGCGACCAGCGGCTGGCCGAGGTCGTTGGAGAGCGTGAACCAGTCGCCGTGCACGGTGATCTGGGTGGCGTGGGCGGCCATCGCGGCCGCCTTGCGGTCGGCGTACGCGGCGCCGTCCAGCACGGTGGTGACCACGGCGTCGTCCACCACGCCGGGTACGTCGGAGGGGCTCGCGACGCCGGGCGACGGCGCCTTGGCGGCCGTCTCGGCCAGCCCCCGCTCGATCACCGACCGGGGCATCCGGTTCCAGTACACCTTGGCGATCCGCCAGGCCGGGCCCAGGTCGGGCCGGTACGCCGGGTCGGCGGCCAGTTCGTACGCGCGCATCGCCACCCGGTGCGCCTGGATGTGGTCCGGGTGCCCGTAGCCGCCGTCCTCGTCGTAGGTGACCAGGACCTGCGGCCGCACCTCGCGGACCACCGCGACCAGGTGGCCGGCCGCCTCGTCCACGTCCGCCCGCCAGAAGCAGCCGGGCACGTCGTTGTCGGGGACGCCCATCATCCCCGAGTCGCGGTAGCGGCCGGGGCCGCCGAGGAAGCGGAAATCGGCGACGCCGACGGCGCGCATGGCGTCGGTCAGCTCGCCGATCCGGTGGGGGCCGAGGGTGTCGTCCCGATCCGCCGTCAGGTGGGCCAGCTCCGGCGGGATCACCTCGCCACCCTCGCCGAGGGTGCAGGTCACCAGGGTGACCAGGGCGCCCTCGGCGGCGTACCTGGCCATCGTGGCGCCGTTGCCGATCGACTCGTCGTCGGGGTGGGCGTGCACCAGGAGCAGGCGGCGGCCGGTAGTCGCGGTCATGGGAGGAAGCCTAACGACCGCGTGCGGGGGGTCAGAGCTTCAGGCCGTTGATCATTCCGGCGAGGTTGCTGGTGACCTGGCTGATCGACGGCGCGATGGAGCTGGACGCCAGGTAGAAGCCGAGCAGCGCGCAGACGATCGCGTGCCCGAGCTTCAGGCCGGAGCGGCGGATCAGCACCACCACGATGACCAGCATCAGCATGGCTGCGGAGATGGACAAAGCCATGTCGGCTCACACCCCTTCTCGGGTGCGCCACCCCCTCGGGGAGGGCGGCGGTCGGGACCGTGCGGGACTTCGGTCGGGCGACCGGGGCCCGGGACGGGGCCTGACGATCACTCGTTGGACCAGTCATACCCGATGTGTGAGGGGCGCATGACGTTCAGTGAGGCTGCACGCGCCGGGGCATGGTGGCACAAATGGGGCGCATGGGCCGGTCGGAAGGGGTGTGGACCCCGTTCGGGGGGCCCGGTCGACGATGCTCCGAACGAGTGATCAAAATCCTCCGGGCGGGGGCGGGGGAACGTCGTAGGGTCTGGTGCCATGACCTCCCACACCCCTGCGGACACCTTCCCGCGGCAGTACGCGCGCACCCTGCGCTACACCGTCGGCGCCCCCCGGTCCTTCTCCGTCGCATCCGACGGCTCCCGGGTCGTCTTCCTGCGCTCCCTGCCCCGCCCCTCGGCCGGGGAGACCCCCCGCGCCGGCGACCGGGCCAACCGCCTCTGGACCCTCGACACCGCCACCGGCGAGGAGCGGATCGCGGCCGATCCGGTCGCCCTGCTCGGCGGCGGCGAGGAGGACCTCTCCCCGGCCGAGAAGGCCCGCCGCGAGCGCAGCCGCGAGGGCTCGGCCGGCATCGTCGGCTACTCCCTCGACGGCGCCGGCGCGCTGGCCGCCTTCGCCCTCTCCGGCCGCCTCTTCACGGCCGACCTGGTCGCCGGGGGCACCATCGAACTGCCCGCCGAGGGCCCGGTGGTCGACCCCCGCCTCGCCCCGGACGGCGTCCACGTCGCCTACGCCAACACCGCCGGCGAGCTGCGGCTCACCCGCGCCGACGGGACGGCCGACCGGGCCCTCGCGCAGCCCGACGGCCCGGGCGTGACGTGGGGCCAGGCCGAGTTCATCGCCCAGGAGGAGATGAGCCGCGACCGCGGCTTCTGGTGGTCGCCGCAGAGTGACCGGCTGCTGGTCGAGCGGGCCGACGACACCCCGGTGCGCCGCTGGTGGATCGCCGACCCGGCCAACCCGGGCACCGAGCCCGCCGAGATCGCCTACCCCGCGGCCGGCACCGCCAACGCCGGCGTCGGGCTCTGGCTGATCGGCCTGGACGGCGGCCGGACGGAGGTCCGCTGGGACGACGCGGCCTTCCCGTACCTGGCCCGGGTGCACTGGTCGGCGGGCGGCGTGCCGCTGCTGCTCGTCCAGGCCCGCGACCAGCGCAGCCAGCGCATCCTCGGGGTGGACGTCGAGACCGGTGCCACCGAGGTGCTGTTCGAGGAGCACGACGACGCCTGGCTGGAGCTCTTCCAGGGCGTGCCCGCCTGGACGCCGGACGGCAAGCTGGTCCGGATCTCCGACGGCGCGGGCGAGGACGGCGTGCGGGCGCTGGTGATCGGCGACCAGACCGTCACCGGCGCCGACCTGCTGGTGCGCTCGGTGGTGGCGGTGACGGCCGAGGAGGTCTTCTTCACCGCCTCCGGCGGCGCCGGCGAGACCGACCCCGAGCCGGGCTGGATCGCGGTCGGCCGGATCAGCCACGACGGCAAGCGGCTCTCCTGGGAGGCCGCCAACGACCGGCCGTTCACCTCGGTCACGTCGGCGGTGCACGCGGCCGGCATCACCGTGCGGGCCACCGCCGAGCCCGACCTGCCGGGCACGCTGGTGCAGGTCGCCCGGGACCTTCCGGAGGGCGTGGTGGTCGACGTCGTCGCCACCGTCGCGTCCTACGCCGAGACGCCGGTGCTCACCGCGCGCCCGGTGTTCCGCTTCGCGGGCGAGCGCCGCATCCCCGCCGCGGTCTTCCTGCCCACCGGCTACGACCGCGAGCGGGACGGCCTGCTGCCCGTCCTGATGGACCCGTACGGCGGCCCGCACGGGCAGCGCGTCGTCCAGGCGCACAACCCGCACCTCAACTCGCAGTGGTTCGCCGACCAGGGCTTCGCGGTGGTCGTCGCCGACGGGCGCGGCACCCCCGGGCGCGGGCCGGCCTGGGAGAAGTCGATCGCCTTCGACTTCGCCGGCGCGACCCTGGACGACCAGGTGGACGCGGTGCGGGCGCTCGCCGAGGAGTTCCCGCTGGACCTCGGCCGGGTCGCCATCCGCGGCTGGTCGTACGGCGGCTACCTCGCGGCGCTCGCCGTGCTGCGCCGCCCGGACGTCTTCCACGCGGCCGTGGCCGGCGCCCCGGTGACCGAGTGGGAGCTGTACGACACCCACTACACCGAGCGCTACCTGGGCCACCCCGCCGAGCGGCCCGAGGTCTACGCGGCCAACTCGCTGACCGGCCACGCGGCCGGGCTGGAGCGCCCGCTGATGATCATCCACGGTCTGGCGGACGACAACGTGGTGGCCGCGCACACCCTGCGGCTCTCCTCGGCCCTGCTCGCGGCCGGCCGGCCGCACACCGTGCTGCCGCTCTCGGGCGTGACGCACATGACCCCGCAGGAGGAGGTCGCGGAGAACCTGCTGCTGCTCCAGGTCGACTTCGTGAAGAAGTCGCTCGGCCTCTGAGGCGGGCGGCTCCGAGGTTCGGCGGAGGGGGGCCGTCAGGGCGCCGGGGCCCGCGGACGGGCGGTGCCGAGGCGCCCTCCGCTCCCCCCGGCCGCGGGTGCCCGCACGGGGTCGACAGGCCCGGCCCCGGTGGGGACGCCGGCCCCCGGCACCGACAGACGGCGCGCGACCTGCGGCTTCGGTGGCCGGTACCCGTGACACGGGTACCGGCCACCGGCATGACATCCGTCATGCCGAAGGCACGACGGCGGCCACTGCCGCCGGGCCGGGGCCGCGCGGGACCCTGAGCTGGTGCGAACGACACCAGCAGGGGAGAGGACCGGGTCGATGGGTACCGAGGTGGCCGCCTTCCGGGGCGTGGGCAAGAGCTACGGACGGGTGCGGGCGGTGGACGGGCTCGACCTCGTGCTGCGGCCGGGCGAGACCGTCGCGCTGCTCGGCCCGAACGGCGCCGGCAAGTCCAGCAGCCTCGACCTGCTGCTCGGCCTGCGCGAGCCGGACCGCGGCAGCGTCACGCTGTTCGGCGGCGCCCCGCGCGCCGCGATCGCGGCCGGCCGGGTCGGCGCGATGCTGCAGAGCGGCGGGCTGATGGCGGACGTCAAGGTCCGCGAGCTGGTCGGGCTGGCCTGCGACGTCCACCCGCGCGGCCGGGCCGTCCGGGAGGTGCTCGTCGACGCCGGGATCACCGAGCTGGCCGAGCGGCGGGTCGACAGGCTCTCCGGCGGCCAGGAGCAGCGGGTGCGCTTCGCGCTGGCGATCGCCGGGGCCAACGACCTGATCGTGCTGGACGAGCCCACCACCGGCATGGACGTCTCGGTCCGTCGGTCGTTCTGGGCGAGCATGCGGGCGCAGGCCGACGCCGGGCGCACGGTGCTGTTCGCCACCCACTACCTGGAGGAGGCGGACTCGGTCGCCGACCGCGTCCTCGTGCTGCACCGGGGCCGCCTGATCGCGGACGGTACGTCCGCCGAGATCAAGGCGAAGGCCGGGGCCCGCCGGATCACCTTCGAGCTGCACGACGTGGACGGCCCGTTCGAGGAGGCGGCGCTGCGTCGCCTGTCGGGGGTGCTGGCCCTGGACGTCAGCGGCCGGGTCCCGGGGGTGCGGACCGTCCGGATCCGGACGGCGGACGCCGACGCGGGCGTCGCCGGGCTCTACCGGGCGGGTCTGTACCCGCGCGGGCTGGAGGTGACCGGCCTGGGCCTGGAGCAGGCCTTCCTGACCATCACCGGCGAGCAGGACACCGCCGACACCACCGAGTTCGCGACGGAGGCCGCCCGATGACCACGCTGATCCGGCTGGAGATCACGCGCACCCTGCGCAACAAGCGGTACGTGCTCTTCACGGTGCTCTACCCGGCGCTGATGTACTTCTTCTTCATCCACGCCTACGGCACCGACCAGGTGGCCGGCGGCCTGCCGGTGAAGACCTACTTCATGGTCTCGATGGCCACCTTCGGCGCGGTCGGCGCGGTGCTCACCGGCAGCGCGCAGCGGATCTCGCTGGAGCGCAGGAGCGGCTGGGTGCGCCAGCTGCGGCTGACGGCGCTGCCCGGCCGGGCGTACACCGTCGCCAAGATCGCCGCCGGCGCGGTCACGACGCTGCCCGCGATCCTGGTGGTCTTCGGGGTCGGGGCCGCCCAGGGCGTGCGGATGGGGGCCGCCGAGTGGGCCGGCCTGGCCGTGGCGCTCTGGCTGGGCAGCTTCGTCTTCGCGGCGCTCGGGGTGGCGCTCGGCTACGCGGCGGGGGCGGACTCGGTGCAGACCGTCGTGATGGTCACCTACATGGTGATGGCGCTGTTCGGCGGGACGTGGTTCCCGGTGACCGGCACGCTGCGGACGATCGCCCAGGTCAACCCGGTCTACCTGTACAACCGGCTGGCCGGCTTCACCCGGCCCGGGCAGTCGCTGGACCTGGTCGCGGCCGGCGGTCTGGCCGGCTTCCTGGTGGTCTTCACCGCGGCCGCGGCCGTGCTGTACCGCCGGGACACCCGGCGGGCATGATGGCCACCATGTCCGACACGCCCCGCACCCACCGCACCGACGAGCCGGAGGCGGGGCCGGTGTCCTTCATGAACGTCCCCGGCGCCACCGTGGAGAACCGGCGGCAGCTGCTGGTCAAGGTCAGCTGGATGCTGCTCTGGATGGTCTACCTGCTCTACCCGGTGGGCGACCTGCTCAGGGACGGGCACTCGCCCGCGGCGACGGTGGCCGGCTGGATCGCCCTGGTGGCGTTCGTCGGCTGCTACGTCAGCCTGGTGGTGTTCCGTTCGATGGCCGGCATGCGGCCGCTGGCCTGCCGGGTGGTGGTCGCGGCGATGATCGTGACAGCGGTCGTCACCTCCTTCGGCCTCGGCACCGCGTGGCTCACGCTCTTCACCTACGCCTCGGTCGCCGTGGCGATCATCGCGCCGGTGCGCTTCGCGCTCGCCGGGGTCGCCGCGATGGCCGGGCTGACCGTCGTGGTCGGGCTGCTCAGCCGTGCCGACCACGGGGACATCCCCACCATCGCGCTCACCGCCTTCCTCTCCGGGGCCGCCATGACCGGGCTGCAGCGCCTGGTCGCGACCATGCGGGAGCTGCGCGAGGCACGGGCCGCCGTCGCCCACCTCGCCGCCTCGGAGGAGCGGCTGCGGATGGCCCGGGACCTGCACGACCTGCTCGGGCACTCGCTGTCGCTGATCACGCTGAAGAGCGAGCTGGCCGGGCGCTTCATGGACGGCGGCAAGGAGGAGGCCGCGCGGGCGCAGGTCGCCGACATCGAGAAGGTGGCCCGGCAGTCGCTGATCGACGTCCGGGAGGCGGTGACCGGCTTCCGCCGGCCCACCCTGCCGGTCGAACTCGCCGCCGCCCGGACGGCGCTGGCGGCCGCGCAGGTCACCCTGGAGGCGGCGCCGGAGCTGGTGGACGCCTGGCCCGGGCTGGCCAACGAGGAGGCCGGCGCGCTGGCCTGGGCGCTGCGCGAGGCGGTCACCAACATCGTCCGGCACGGCGAGGGGGCCACGGTCTGCACGGTGCGGGCGGACGAGACGTGGGAGGGCGGCGGCGAGCGGTACGCCGTCCTGGAGGTCTGCGACAACGGGGCCGGGCCGGGCAAGTCCGGGCCGGGCAACGGGCTCTCCGGGCTGGAGGAGCGGCTGGCGCTGGTCGGCGGCCGGCTGGAGACCGGCCCGGGCGACCGCGGCCGGGGGTTCCGGCTGCGCGCGCTGGTCCCGCTGCGCTCGGTCTCCGTCGTGTAGGGGCGCGGGCCTAAGGTCGTCGGCATGAGTGAGATGCGAAACGACGGTGCCCCGTCCGTCCGCGTGCTGCTGGCGGAGGATCAGGGGATGGTCCGGGAGGCGCTGGCCGCGCTGCTCGGGCTGGAGGGGGACATCGACGTGGTGGCCCAGGTGGGGCGCGGCGACGAGGTGGTGGACGCGGCGGTCGCCCACGACGTGCAGGTCGCGGTGCTGGACATCGAGATGCCCGGCATGACCGGGATCGAGGCCGCGGCGGAGCTGCGCCGGCTGCGGCCGCAGACCAGGGTCGTGATCGCGACCACCTTCGGCCGCCCCGGCTACCTGCGGCGGGCGATGGAGTCGGGGGCGGACGCCTTCCTGGTCAAGGACGCCCCGGCGGCCGAGCTGGCGGAGGCGATCCGCCGGGTGCTGCGCGGCGAGCGGGTGATCGACCCGGTGCTGGCCGCCGCCGCGCTCGCCGAGGGGGCGAACCCGCTGACGGCGCGCGAGCGGGACGTGCTCGCGGCCGCCGCGGACGGCGCCGTGAACGCCGAGATCGCCCGCCGGCTGCACCTGTCCGAGGGGACGGTGCGCAACTACCTCTCGATGGCGATCCAGAAGACCGAGGCCCGCAACCGCACCGAGGCGGTCCGGATCGCCCGCGAGAAGGGCTGGCTGTAGGCCCGGTGCGGACCGGACGGACGGGGTGCGCCCGGTGGCGGTCAGTTGAGCCGGTGCCGGGCCGCCCGGGCCTCCAGGCGGACCTTCGCCGCGGTGTCCGGGTCGAAGGCGTCCAGGATCTCGGCGTAGGCGTCCATCTCGGCCGAGCCGCCGAGGAAGTCGCCGGTCCGCACCAGCAGTTCCGCCCGCTCCAGCCGGAGCTGGGCCGGGTGCCGGGGCAGCAGCAGGGAGAGTTCGGTGGCCCAGAGCTGGGTGCGGGCGTGCTCGGGGCGCTCGGCGGCCCAGGCGCGGATGTTGCCGAGCACCCGCAGCACGGTGTCCAGCGG
The DNA here is from genome assembly GCF_040298365.1 of Kitasatospora sp. NPDC001603. NCBI lineage: Bacteria > Bacillati > Actinomycetota > Actinomycetes > Kitasatosporales > Streptomycetaceae > Kitasatospora > Kitasatospora sp. NPDC001603. Next base: position 26,212 of record NZ_JBEPAA010000079.1, on the reverse strand, counting down.
CTGGGCCGGGGTGAGCAGTTCGGGCGAGAACGGGTGGCCGGCGGCCCGGACCAGGCCGGCCGCGTCCTCCAGGTCGAGCAGCCGCCCGCCGTGGAACGGGTCGGCCAGGACGTAGTCGTCCCCGCCGTCCGGGCCGCCGACCGCGACGATGAAGTGGCCCGGCAGCGCGATCCCGTGCACCGGCACGCCGGCCCGCCGGCCGACCGCGGTCCAGACCAGCGCGAGCATGATCGGCAGGCCGCGCCGGCGCCGCAGCACGTCGGGCAGCAGCGAGGACTCCAGCCGCCGGTAGTCGGACTGCCGCCCGTGGAACCGCTCCCGCCCGCCGAGCACGGCGGCCAGCAGCGCGGCCGTCTCCTCCGGCCCGGCCGGGGCCCGCTCGGCGACGGCGAGCCGGACGGCGGCGGCGTGCCGCTCCAGGGCCGCCTCGCAGGCGGCCAGCAGGGCCTCCAGGGTGGGCGGGTCCCGGGGGTCGTCCGGGTCCGGGACGGGGCTGTGTTCGGCGGCCGCGAGCAGGCAGAGCAGCACCGGATCGGGGTGCTCGGCCCGGGCCTCGGTCCGGAAGCGTGCTCGGCTCTGCTCGGTCACGGTGGCTGCGACGGCTTTCATGCGGGCGGACGGACAGGCGGAACGGAACTGACGGGTGGCACCGACGGGCGGGTGGGGCGGACGGACGTGGTGCCACGACCGCGCTACCCCTGGGGCAGGCGGGCGTAGTGGTAAGTGTGACTGGTCGTGAAGCCAAGTCCGTCATAGAGCGCGATCGCACCATCGTTCTCCGCCTCGACCTGGAGGTGGGCACCGGTCGCGCCCTCCTCGGCGGCCCGGGCGGCGAGCACCGCCATCAGCGTGGTGGCCAGGCCCGCACGGCGGGCGTACGGGGCGACCTCGATCGCGCCGAAGCCGGCCCACGGGCCGTCGATGACGCAGCGTCCGATGGCCAGCGGCGGCTGCCCGGGCGCGCCCGGCGCGGTGGCGAACCAGACCGACGGGCCGCCGTGGATCACCTGCCGCGCCGCCTCCTCCACCGCCGGGTCGCCGGTGACCCGCCGGTACAGCGACATCCACTCGGCGCCGGCCGTCCGGGCGAGCCGCACGCGCCGGTGGCCGGAGCCGAGGCGGGCCAGCGGGGCCAGCGGGGCGATCCGTACCAGCGTCGGCGAGTACGCCGCGCCCAGCCGGTCCAGCTCGCCGCGCAGGTCCTCGGGCGAGCCGGGCGTGCTGACCTCCACCCAGGCCGGCAGGCCGCGCGCCGCGTACCACCGCCGGACGGTCGCGAGCGCCTCGTCCAGGGGCAGGCCGGGGTCGCCGAGGGTCTGGACCGAGTTGGCCCGCCGGGTGAAGCCGGCGGACGCCCGCAGCGTCCACCCGCCGAGCGGCTCCTGCTCGACGGCGGGCCAGCCGCGCGCGGCGATCCGCTGGAGCTCCTCCGGCGGGGCGACGGGCAGCGCGGCCCGCCGGGCCGGGAAGAGCGGCACCACCTTGCCCGCGACCAGCAGCTTCTCCGCGAAGGTGACCGGAGCGCCGCGCCGCGGGGCGACGGTAAGCTCATGATCGTCCCAGGATGTGAGCACACCGATCACATCGCGGAATACCGGCCTGTCGTCCACGAACTCCGCGACACGCCGAACTGACACCCGTAGTCCCACGTCAGAGCGATCTATCCGGACCTCCGGACGGTCCTGGACCGGCCCGCCAGCCGCCATCTGGGCACCTCCTGTGCATTTGCGGTCTCCGACCCGCGATACTAGGGGCGGGCATCGACGACGCCGCGCTCACCCGCGCACGCGAGCAAACAGAATGGGCCGCCGAGCCCTTCCGAGGAGGAACGACAGCGTGACCTACGTCATCGCGCAGCCTTGTGTCGACGTCAAGGACAAGGCCTGCATCGAAGAGTGCCCGGTTGACTGCATCTACGAGGGCGAGCGATCGCTCTACATCCACCCGGATGAGTGTGTCGACTGCGGCGCTTGCGAGCCGGTCTGCCCGGTCGAGGCGATCTTCTACGAGGACGACACTCCGGAGGAGTGGAAGGACTACTACAAGGCGAACGTCGAGTTCTTCGACGACCTCGGTTCGCCCGGTGGCGCCTCGAAGCTCGGCCTGATCGAGCGCGACCACCCCTTCATCGCCGCTCTGCCGCCGCAGAACACCGACGAGCACTGAACGATCGGTGGCAACTGAGCTGTGAGTACCAAGAACAGCACGCACGCGCCGTTCCCGGGCCACCCGGGGGCGGCGCGCCGCGTTTCCGATCTCCTGCCGGTCTTCCCCTGGGACAAGCTGGAGCCGTACAAGAAGACGGCGCTGGCCCACCCCGGCGGGCTCTGCGACTTCTCGGTGGGCACCCCGGTCGACCCGGTTCCCGAGGTGATCCAGAAGGCGCTGGCCGCGGCCACCGACACGCCCGGCTACCCGACCGTCTGGGGCCCGCTGGAGCTGCGCGAGGCGATCGCCGGGTGGCTGCGCCGCCGGGTCGGCGCCGAGATCGGCCCGCAGGCCGTCCTGCCCACGGTCGGCTCCAAGGAGCTGGTGGCCTGGCTGCCGACCCAGCTCGGCCTCGGCCCCGGTGACCAGGTGGCCTACCCGCGGCTGGCCTACCCGACCTACGAGGTCGGCGCGCGGCTCTGCGGCGCGGAGCCGGTCGAGTACGACTCGGTGGACGAGCTGGACGGCTCGCGGGTCCGCCTGCTCTGGGTCAACTCGCCCTCCAACCCGACCGGCCGGGTGCTCGGCGCGGACGAGCTGCGCCGCGCGGTCGAGTGGGCCCGGGAGCACCGGGCGCTGCTGGTCAGCGACGAGTGCTACCTGGAGCTGGGCTGGGAGGCCGACCCGGCCTCCGTGCTGCACCCGGACGTCTGCGGCGCCGCCGACGACGGGACGCAGCACGAGGGCCTGCTGGCCGTCCACTCGCTGTCCAAGCGCTCCAACCTGGCGGGGTACCGCGCCTCCTTCGTGGCGGGCGACCCGGTGGTGGTCAAGGAGCTGCTGGGGGTGCGCAAGCACGGCGGGATGATCGTCCCGGCCCCGGTCCAGGCGGCGGTCGTCGCGGCGCTCGCCGACGACGCGCACGTGGCCGAGCAGCGCGGGCGCTACGCCGCCCGCCGGGCGGCCCTGCGCGCGGCGCTGGAGGCGTACGGCTTCCGGGTGGAGCACTCGGAGGCGAGCCTGTACCTGTGGGCGACCCAGGACCGGCCGTGCTGGGAGACGGTGGCCGAACTGGCCGGGCTGGGCATCCTGGTGGCGCCCGGCGACTTCTACGGGCCGGCCGGCGAGCGGTTCGTCCGGGTCGCGTTCACCGCGACCGACGAGCGGGTCGCGGCGGCCGTGGAGCGGCTGCGCGGCTGACCCGCGCAGCCCGAGCGCGGCGAAGGGGGCCGGTGTCCAGGACGGGACACCGGCCCCCTTCGGTGCTGTGCGGGGCGCGCCGGGCGGCGCCGGATCAGCCGATCGGCAGGCCGCCGAGGCCACCGCCGCCGATCCCGCCGAGCAGGCCGGTGATCGGGCTGAGACCGGCCAGCGGGGAGTTCGGGCCGAGGTCGGCGCCGCCGAGGCGGTTGGCCGAGCCGTGCTCGGCCAGGCCGAGCACGTCCGTGCCGGGGACGTCGGCCGGCAGCGCGCGGCCCAGGGCGCCGAGCGGGAGCGCGTCGGTCACGGCGTTGGTCCCGGGGACGGCGCCGGCGAGCGCACCGGCGCCCGGCAGCCCCTGGGTCAGGCCGGCGGTCTGCGAGAGCCCGCCGACCGGGTTGGCGCCGGCGGCCGCGCTGCGGCCGGTCGCGCCCGGGCCGCCGTTGACGGCCTCGCCGAGCTTGCCGGCCAGTGCGGCGGCGACCTTCGGGGTGATGCCGGAGAGCTGGCCGGTGGTGGCGGCGGTCTTGTCCACCGGGGCGGTCAGCGAGCTGGCCTTCTCGTTCGCCTCGGGCAGCTGGTGGGCGACGATGTTGCCGGTGGCGTCGGCGGTCGCCGGGACGCCCGCGGCGACGGTGGCGGCGCCGGTGTCCCCGGCGGCCTGGCCCAGCTCGTGGGTGGTGTGCTGCAGGGTGGATCCCGCGTCGGTGTTGGTCAGCTGGCCGAGCGGCGCCGCCAGGTCGGACTTGGGCAGCAGCGCGTCGGCGGCGGACGCGGTGCCGGCCGCGACGAGCGGGGTCGCGCCGGCCGCCACGAGCAGTGCGGCCTGGGCGATCCGGCGCGTGAGGGAGTGAGACATGGGGCTCCTCGAAAGGGTCTTGGGTCCGTCCTGTCCGCCGGGCGGACGACGTTCTTACCGCTTCAGAAGCCAGAAGGTTTCGGCCGGTGCAAGGAAACGGCCTTACCGACGATCGGATCGTAGGACCGGCGCCGGGGGGCGGCGAAGGGCCCGGTCGCGGGTGCGCGGGCGTTGCGGGCCAAGGGGAGTGACGGTTCTTCGGGTCGGGCTCCGGCGTCGGCCGCCCGTCCACCTGGATTGACCGGAATCACTCCTTCGGCGGCAACCCGGACACCAGTGCGTCAGCCCGCCGGAGCGGCCGTTCGGAGCCGCTCCGGCGGCCTTCCGCTCAGGACTTCCCGACCGGGGCGAGCGAGACCAGCACCAGCTTGGTCGAGGTGCCCGTCGGCTGGGGCTTCCAGCCGCCCTCGGACTTGGACTTGCGCCAGATCTTGCCGTCGTAGGCGATCGTCTCGATGCCCAGCTGCTGGGCCTGCGTCACCGCCCAGTGCGCCACCTCCCAGCCGTTCTGCCGTTCGGCGTCCGGGCCGGCGTCGGTGCTCGCCGCCGGGTCCGGGGTCAGCGAGACGGCCTGCTCGGCGCCCTTCACGGTCGAGGTGTAGCCGGCCGCCGGCGTCACCGTCCGGCCGAACTCGCGGCGCACCCGGTCGCTCAGCACCTGCACCCGGTCGGGCAGCGGGGCCGCGGCGGCCGGGGCCGCGGGGGAGCCGGTGGCGGTCGGCGCGGTGTCGTCCGGCTCCGGCTCGGGCGCGGCGAAGTCGTGCACCACGCAGTTCAGCGTGCCTGCCTCGCGGCCGGTCAGCGCCGAGGCGAGCAGCGTCGCCTTGGTCTCGTGCTTGGCGTAGGCCTGCGGGTAGCCGCTCTTCTGCACCTGCTGGGCCGCGTCGGTCAGCGGCAGCCGGGTGTAGCCGGGGACCTTGACCAGGCCGTCCAGGAACTTGTTGGTCGCGTAGACCGGGTCCATGATCTGCTCCACGGTGCCCCAGCCCTGCGAGGGACGCTGCTGGAAGAGGCCGACCGAGTCCCGGTCGCCGCCCGCCAGGTTGCGGATCTTGGACTCCTGCATCGCGGTGGCCAGCGAGATGGTCACCGCGCGGTCCGGCAGTCCGCGCGAGTGCGCCACGGCGGCGATCGTCGCGGCGTTGGCCGCCTGCGGGATCTCCAGGGTGCCCTCGCCCGAGGCCGTCTTGACCGTGCAGCCCTCGGGCGTCAGCTTGGTGTCGCGCAGCCAGTACAGGCCGACCGCGACCACCACGAGCGCCAGCAGGACGACCAGCACCGCGCGCAACGGCCCGCGCCGCCGTCGGGGCGCCGTGTCGCCGCCCTGCTCGCCGCGCCTCTTCCTGGCCACCGCCGCCCCTCTCCACGCTGTTCCTGATCGCACACCGTACCCACTCGGACGGATGTGCGGCGCCACCGGTTGCGATCCGCCGCACGGGGCGGCCGGTCGCCCACGACTAGGCTGAAGGACCATGAGCAGCTCTGAGACGCCCCTGGACCTCACCCTCGACGGCGGTGCGCTGACCGCCCGGCTCGTCGACTTCCCCTCGGTCAGCGGCGACGAGCAGGCGCTCGCCGACGCCGTCGAGGCGGCGCTGCGGGCCTACCCGCACCTGACCGTGGACCGGTACGGCAACAACGTGGTGGCCCGTACCGGCCTGGGCCGCGCCGAGCGCGTGCTGCTCGCCGGCCACCTGGACACCGTGCCGATCGCCGACAACGTGCCCTCCTACGTCGAGGGCGACCTGCTCTACGGGTGCGGCACCTCCGACATGAAGTCCGGGGTGGCCGTCCAGCTCCGGCTGGCCGCCACCCTGGCCGAGCCCAACCGGGACCTCACCTTCGTCTTCTACGACTGCGAGGAGGTGGAGGCCCACCGCAACGGCCTCGGCCACCTCGCCGCCCGGCACCCGGACTGGCTGGCCGCCGACTTCGCCGTGCTGATGGAGCCCAGCGGGGCCGCCGTCGAGGGCGGTTGCCAGGGCACCATGCGGATCCAGGTCCGGCTGACCGGGGTGCGCGCCCACGCGGCCCGCGGCTGGCTCGGCGACAACGCCATCCACCACGCCGCCGAGGTGCTCGGCCGGCTTGCCGGGTACGAGCCGCGCCGGGTGGAGATCGACGGCCTGGAGTACCGCGAGGGCCTGAACGCCGTCCGGATCGACGGCGGCGTGGCCGGCAACGTCATCCCCGACGAGTGCGTGGTGACGGTCAACTTCCGCTTCGCGCCGGACCGTAGCGAGGCGGAGGCCGAGAAGCACCTGCGCGAGGTCTTCGACGGCTTCGAGGTGACCGTCACCGACTCCGCCCCCGGCGCCCTCCCCGGGCTCGACCAGCCGGCCGCCCGGGCCTTCCTGGCCGCCACCGGCGGCGTCGCCCGGGCCAAGTTCGGCTGGACCGACGTCGCCCGGTTCAGCGCCTTCGGCATCCCGGCGGTCAACTACGGCCCGGGCGACCCGAACATGGCGCACAAGCGGGACGAGTACTGCTCGCTCGCCGCGATCGCCGAGACCGAGGAGCGACTGCGCGCCTGGCTGACCGACTGAGTCGCCGCGGCCGGCCGGACGGTCCGCCGCCGGCCGGCGCGGCCGCCCGGACCAGCCGGTCCGTCGTCGAACGCCATCTTCCGGTTGCCCAACCGACCTCTCACCGTTGCCTGAAAACCGGGATCGTCGGGCGTAGGGTTTCGTCATGACAGGCACTGGAGACGAGAAGCACTACGGACACGGGCCCGAGCAGGTGGGCGAGCCGCGCCCGAAGAAGGCGTGGCCGGAGAAGCAGAAGGGCCCGGTGCTGGTGCGCCGGGACCAGGTCGGCACCAGCACGACGGACCAGCGCCTGCTGGACACCACCGGCCCGACGGACTGGCTGCACACCGACCCCTGGCGGGTGCTGCGGATCACCTCGGAGTTCGTCGAGGGCTTCGGCGCGCTGGCCGAACTCCCGGCCGCGATCAGCGTCTTCGGCTCCGCCCGGACGCCGGTCGACTCCCCCGAGTACGCGGCGGGCGTGGCGATCGGCCGGGCGCTGGCGGAGGCCGGCTACGCGGTGATCACCGGCGGCGGCCCGGGTGCGATGGAGGCGGCCAACCGCGGCGCCTCGGACGCCGGCGGCCTGAGCGTGGGCCTCGGCATCGAGCTGCCCTTCGAGCAGGGGCTCAACGAGTTCGTCGACCTCGGGCTGAACTTCCGCTACTTCTTCGTCCGCAAGACGATGTTCGTGAAGTACGCGCAGGGCTTCGTGGTGCTGCCCGGCGGCCTCGGCACGCTGGACGAGATGTTCGAGGCGCTGACCCTGGTGCAGACGAAGAAGGTCACCCGGTTCCCGGTGATCCTCTTCGGCAGCGAGTACTGGGGCGGCCTCTACGAGTGGCTGAAGAACACCCTGGTCGCGCAGGGCAAGGCGGCCCCGCACGACCTGGAGCTGTTCCACATCACCGACGACATCGGCGAGGTCATGAAGATCCTCGCCGACGCCCGCCGCCCGGCGAACGAGATCTGAGGGCGGCGGGAGCCGAAGGAGGGGGCGCCCTACGCCAGCCCCCGGCGGGCGACCGCCGGGGGGCGGGTGCCCCGGATCGAGGCGACCATGTCCAGCACCTGCCGGGTCTCGGCGACCTGGTGCGCCCGGTAGATCCGGGCGCCCAGCCAGGCCGAGACCGCCGTGGTCGCCAGCGTGCCGAGCAGCCGCTCGTTCACCGGCCGGTCCAGGGTCTCGCCGACGAAGTCCTTGTTGGAGAGCGAGACCAGCACCGGGAAGCCGGTCGCGGTCATCTCCGGCAGCCGGCGGGTCGCCTCCAGCGAGTGCCGGGTGTTCTTGCCGAAGTCGTGCCCCGGGTCGATGACCACCGCGTCCCGCCGCACGCCCAGCTCCACCGCCCGCTCGGCCAGGCCGACCGTCACCCGCAGGATGTCCGCCATCACGTCCGGGTAGCCGGTGCGGTGCGGCCGGGTCCGCGGTTCGGCGCCGCCCGCGTGGGTGCAGACCAGGCCGGCGTCGTACCGGGCGGCCACCTCGGCCAGCTTCGGATCGACCCCGCCCCAGGCGTCGTTGAGCAGGTCCGCGCCCACCTCGCAGACCGCCTCGCCGACCTCGTGGCGCCAGGTGTCCACGCTGATCACGGCGTCCGGGTGGCGCTTGCGCAGCTCCGCCACGAACGGCACGGTGCGCCGCAGTTCCTCCTCGACGGTCACCTCGTCGCCCGGTCCCGCCTTCACCCCGCCGATGTCCAGGATCGCGGCGCCCTCGGCCATCGCGCGGTCGGCGGCGGCGAACGCGGCCTCGTCCGCGAAGGTGGCGCCCTTGTCGAAGAACGAGTCCGGAGTGCGGTTGACGATGGCCATGATCACCAGCTCGTCGTCACCGAATTCCCGTGGTCCCAGGCGCAGTGCCACCGATGTCTCCTCCACAGCTGCTCCGGGTGCGATGATGGCCCCCGGCCTATCGGGAACCATGCTGTCATGATCGTGAGCCGGGCACTGTTGTCAGCGCCGGCAGGGAAGTCGGGAGGACCGCTCGTGTTCTGGGTGATCGTGGTGGCGATGGCCGTCGTGGTCGGAGGCGCCGCGTTGGTGGCGCTCGGCGGGGGCGGCTCACTGCCGGAGGCGGTGCAGGACCGGATCGCCGCCCGGCTGCCGCAGGACCGTCCGCTGAGCCGGGACGACGTGGACGGCATCCGGCTGCCGATGGCCGTGCGCGGCTACCGGATGGACGAGGTGGACGACGTCCTGGACCGTCTCGGTGCCGAACTCGCCTACCGGGACTCGCGGATCGCCGAGCTGGAGGCCGCCGGCGCGGTCCGCGGCGCCGTCGAGGCCACCGGCCCGGACGCCGGGGCCGAACCGCTGCCCGGGCTGGAGGAGTTCGCGCAGGTGGTGGAGCCCGTCAGCACGCTGACCAAGGGCCCGGAGGGTGCGAAGCCGGCGGCGGACCAGTGACCGGGGCCGGTGCGTCGCTCGGTGCGGACGGCCTGCGCCGCTGCGGCTGGGGCGACTCGGCGGACGACTACCGGCTCTACCACGACACCGAGTGGGGCCGCCCGGTCCACGGCGACGACGCGCTGTTCGAGCGGGTCTGCCTGGAGGCCTTCCAGTCCGGCCTCTCCTGGATCACCATCCTGCGCCGCCGCGAGGGCTTCCGGGCCGCGTTCGAGGGCTTCGCGATCGACAAGGTCGCCGAGTTCGGCCCCGCGGACGTCGAGCGGCTGCTCGGCGACGCGGGCATCATCCGCAACCGGGCCAAGATCGAGGCGTCGATCGCCAACGCGAAGGTCGCCCGCGACCTCGACGGCGGCCTGGACGCGCTGATCTGGCAGTACGCCGGTGCGCCGGACCGGCCGGCCCCCCGCACCCTGGCGGAGGTCCCGGCCGTCACGCCCGAGTCGACGGCGCTGGCGAAGGCGCTCAAGAAGGCGGGCTTCCGGTTCGTCGGCCCGACCACCGCGTACGCGCTGATGCAGGCCTGCGGCCTGGTCGACGACCACCTGGCGGACTGCCACGTCCGGAGCGCCCTGCGGGCCGTCTAGGCCCTCCCGGGCCCCGGGAGGGCCCCGCCGGACCCCGCCCGGGCCCGCACGGCCCGGGCGGTGCCCCACCGGGCCTCAGCGGCCCAGGTACGTCGGCTTCTCCTTGGCGATGAACGCGCGGACCGCGATCCGGTGGTCCTCGCTGTCGCCGGCCAGGGTCTGCAGCTCGTCCTCCTTGTCGAGCAGCTCGTCCAGGGAGTGCGAGGCGCCGTACGCGAGCGACTCCTTGATGGCGCCGTACGCGACCGTCGGGCCCTCGGCCAGCTCCTTGGCGAAGACCCGGGCGGTGGCGGCCAGCTCGGCGGCCGGGACGACCTTGGTGGCCAGGCCCAGCTCCATCGCCTCGGTGGCCTTCACCGTGCGCGGCAGCATCAGCAGCTCGGTGGCCTTGGCGTGCCCGACCAGCCGGGGCAGCGTCCAGGAGGCACCCGAGTCGGCGGTCAGCGCGATCCCGGCGAAGGCCGTGTTGAAGCCGGCCGTGTCCGCGACGATCCGGAAGTCGCAGGCGAAGGCCAGCGAGGCGCCGGCGCCCGCCGCGACGCCGCCGACCGCCGCCACCGTCGGCTTGCGCATCCCCGCCAGCGCCCGCACCAGCGGGTTGTAGTGCTCGGAGACGGTCTTCAGCGCGCCCTCGCCGGTCTCCTCGGCCCGCTTGAGCAGGCCCAGGTGCTCCTTGAGGTCCTGCCCGACGCAGAACGCCCGCTCACCGGCGCCGGTGAGCAGCACCGCCCGCACCGCACGGTCCTCGGCGGCGGCGGTCATGGTGTCGCGCAGGGCCACCTTGGTGGCGGTGTCCAGCGCGTTCATCGCCCCGGGGCGGTTGATGGTGATGACGGCGAGGCCGCCGTCCAGCTCGTACAGCACGGAATCGGACATGGGCGAGGGGCTCCCTTGCGATCGGCACAGCTCGGTCGTGTGTCAGGATGCCGGAGCGTGCGGCCGGGTGGGGAGTGTGAGGTATCGCACCTTTCGGCGGCGTGCCGACCGCCGCCGCGCCGGGGCTTATGGCAGGAAATGTGGCGCTTGGAGCCGGTCCGGCCGTGGTTGCGCCGAGAGTGATGTTGGTCATCAGGCCGTGGCATGCGGGATAATGGCTTCCGATCAATGCGTTCGATACCGGCGGTGGACGGACTGCCGGTGCGTAGCTGAGCGGTTGCAGGAAGGGGAACGAGCATGGCGGCCATGAAGCCGCGGACGGGTGACGGCCCGCTCGAAGTCACCAAAGAGGGGCGGGGCATCATCATGCGCGTTCCGCTCGAAGGCGGCGGACGCCTTGTGGTGGAGCTCACGCCTGACGAGGCCGACGCCCTGGGCGAGGCCCTGAAGAAGGCCTGCGGCTGACCGCAGCGGGTGCTCCCCATCTCCTGGAGATGTGCCGCCGGGCCCGGGTACGACACTACGTCGGCCCGGGCTCTGTGGTTCCCGGGCGGGGTGGTTCCGGGCGGCCGCCGTCGGGGCGCCGTCGGGGCCCCGGCCCGGTCAGCGCTTCACGGCGCAGAGCAGCCCGTCCGACACCGGCAGCAGCGCCGGCAGCAGCGCCTCGCTCTCCCGGACATCCCGGACCAGGTCGCGCACCGCGTGCGTCTGCGGGTCCTGCTGGTCCGGCTCGGCCAGCCGGCCCTCCTGGAAGACGCCCTCGAAGCAGACCATCCCGCCCGGCCGCAGCAGCCGCAGCGACTCCGCCAGGTACTCCCGGGACTCCGCCGGGTCCCCGTCGCAGAAGACCAGGTCGTACTGGCCGTCCGCGAGCCGCGGCAGCACGTCCAGGGCCCGGCCCGGTATGAAGCGGGACCGGTTCGCCGCGAACCCGGCCGCGTGGTACGCCTCCCGGGCCAGCTGCTGGCGCACCGGTTCGGTGTCGACGGTGGTGAGCACCCCGTCCGGGCGCATCCCGCGCAGCAGGTAGACGCCGGAGACGCCCGTCCCGGTGCCGATCTCGGCCACCGCCTTGGCGTCCAGGGCGGCCGCCAGCAGCCGCAGACAGGCCCCGCCGCCCGGTCCGATCGCCCTGATACCGGTGCGCGCGGACTGTGCCCGGGCGTAGGTGAGCACCGCGTCCTCGCCGACGAAGGTGTCGGAGAGGGCCACGCGCGCGGGCCCGAACTCGCTGATGGCTGCCTCTTTCGGAGCCCCGGGCGATGGCCCGGTGCCGAGCGGAAGTCGATATTTCCTGGCACAGATTACTGGCCGACCGGGAACCGCGTACGGCGGCGGGCCGTTGCTGAGGAAGGGACCGGTCGACGGATACCCCCGCGATACCCCCCGGGCACTTTTATCCGGGCTTGACGGGCGAGGTGGATATGGTGGTGGCCCTGCTGGGCAGAAGAGCCAACCGAGGAGGTGTGGCCGAGGGCGACGTCCCTGTGCGGCGGCACTCCCGCGGCACCGCGTCAGCCCGTACGCCGAAGCCCGTGATGAACCAGTCTGCGCACTCCACCCTGGACCAGCCGGTCGCCGCGACGCCGGCCGCCGGTACCACCGAGGCACCCGCCGCCCTCGCGAGCTTCGCCGAGGGTCCCGACGCGCAGACCTGGACTCCGCCCTCCTGGGAGGAGATCGTCGAGGCGCACAGCGCCCGCGTCTACCGCCTCGCCTACCGCCTGACGGGGAATCAGCACGACGCCGAGGACCTCACCCAGGAGGTCTTCGTCCGGGTGTTCCGTTCGTTGTCGACCTACACCCCCGGCACGTTCGAGGGCTGGTTGCACCGGATCACCACCAACCTGTTCCTGGACATGGTCCGTCGGCGCCAGCGGATCCGCTTCGACGCGCTCGGCGACGACGCGGCCGAGCGCCTGGCCAGCCGCGAGCCCAGCCCGGCCCAGCACTTCAGCGACACCCACTTCGACGCCGACGTCCAGCAGGCGCTGGACACCCTCGCCCCGGAGTTCCGCGCCGCCGTGGTGCTCTGCGACATCGAGGGCCTCTCCTACGAGGAGATCGCGGCGACGCTGGGCGTCAAGCTCGGCACCGTCCGCAGCCGGATCCACCGCGGCCGCTCGCACCTGCGCGCCGCGCTGAAGCACCGCGCCCCCGGCGCGGCCCCGGGCCGCGAGCGCCGGGGCGGCTCCGAGGAGCCGGTACCGGTGCCGGTCGGCGCCGCCGCGGGTGAGGCCACGGTCGCGCCGGGCGGGCGCGGACGGAGGCGATCGTGAGCGGAACCGGCCGGTCGGGACCGGGTCGGCCGGACGCTCCCGGCAGGGCCGCCGCCTGGCGCGGCGGCTGGCCCCAGCTGGGCCGGCGCGGCCACGAGGACGGCGCCGAGGACCCGCTGCCGCCCGTTCCGGCCCTGCCGGGTGAGGCGTCGCTGCGCGCGGTCGCCGTCCGGCACGCCGAACCCGCCGCCGAGGAGCACCACCTCGGGGAGCGGCTCTCCGCCTTCGTCGACGGCGAACTGGGCCACGACTCCCGCGACCGCGTCCAGGCCCATCTGGCGACCTGCCCGGAGTGCCTCGCCGAGGCCGACGAGGGCCGCGCCGTGAAGCACCTGCTGACCCGGACCGGCACCCCCGGCCCGTCCTCGGCGCTGATGTCCCGGCTGATGGCCGTCGGCACGCTCCAGGACGAGGACGCTCCCGCCGAGCGGCCGCGCCGGGACGACGACGACCTGCCCGGCGGCGGACTGCCCGCGGCCTGGGGGTCCCCCCGGCCGGAGACCGGCGGCACGCTCGGCGGCAGCCGGCTGAACGGCGGCTCCTTCGGCCGTGGCGCGGGCGCCTTCGGTGCGGGCGCGCTCGGCGCCGACGCACCGGTGCCCGGTGTCGACCCCCGTGCGTTCGGGCGCGGGAGCTCGGTGCTGCGCCCGCTGATGGGCCGGCGCTCCGGCCGTCCCGAGGCCTCCGCGGTGCCGCGCCCGGCCGCGGCCGCCACCGGCCCGGTGGTGACCCGGCAGGCTCCGCCGCGCGGACGCCGCTTCGTCTTCGCCGCCGCCGGGGCCTTCTCGGTCGCCGCGGTGACGCTGGGCGGGGTCGGTGGCTTCGCCGCGCAGAGCGACGATCAGCACGGCACCTCGGTGAGCCCGGCCGGCAACCCCGGCCGCGGCGGCGGGTACGCCCCGATGAAGGCCCAGGTCCCGGTGGACTTCCCGGTCCGCCCGGTGGCGGCCACCCGCAGCGCGACCCCGCAGCAGATCGTGCCGGACCGGACCCCGAGCTCGGGCCTCGCCGGACTGCACCAGGAGAACCGGTAGCGCGGACCGGCCCACCGCGGCCATGGCCGTCGACGGCTCTTCACCACGGCTTCATCACACTGTGGGGTCCGGATCCGACGGTGGCCATTACGCTGTAGGAACCCGTTGTCCGACGAGCTGAGGGAGCTTAGGTGTTCAGCGACGTAGGCGGACTGGAGATCCTGACTCTGGTCATCATGGCCATCGTGATCTTCGGTCCGGACAAGCTGCCGAAGCTGATCCAGGACACCATGGGCTTCATCAAGAAGGTCCGCTCCTTCGCCGACTCGGCCAAGGAGGACATCCGCAGCGAGCTGGGCCCGGAGTTCAAGGACTTCGAGTTCGAGGACCTCCACCCCAAGACCTTCGTCCGCAAGCAGCTCATGGGCGGCCAGGACGACCCGCTGGGCCTCAAGGAGATGCGGGACAGCCTGGACATCCGCTCGGTGCTGGACGACAAGCCCGCCGCCGCCGTGAACGGCCACGGGCGCGCCGGCACGGTCAGCATGGACAAGTCCGCCGTGGTGGCCCCGGCCTCCGCCGGCGCCGTGCTCCAGCCCGGCGAGCGCCCTCCGTTCGACCCCGACGCCACCTGATCCCGCGTCGCTCCGCCGACGCCACCGCCCCGCCCGGCCGCACGGCTGAGCGGGGCGGCGGCGTGTGCGCCGCTATTGTGCTGAATGTTCCCGCTGTGCCGTCGGTCACTTCCGGTCGGTTCCGGCCCGGAGGCACCCGGCGGGAACGCCGCGGTACGCCACCATGGGAGCGCACCACGGCAGGAGATCTGCGTTGAGGAGGCCCGGGATGGACGCGACGAGTCATGCGGTGGGGACGGCGACGGCCGACGGCCCGACGGTCGGCGGACAGGCCGGCCCGGCCGACCCACTGGTCCCCTACCTGTCGGCGGACTTCCCCTGGTACGGCCTGGACGACGGCTGGACCGGCCGCCGCTACCTGATCCAGGCCGGCGCCGGCGGCCCGCGTGGTGGCGCGCCCGGCAGCGTCGACTACGGCACCCTCGGCCACGGTGAGGAGCCGGCCCGGCAGTACGAGCCGCGGGACATGCGCAAGTTCGCCGTGGTCGTCACGGTGGCCCGCCGGGGCAGCCGCCGCAGCGCCGACAACACCGGCACGCTGGAGGCGACCTCGGCCTCCTCCGCCGCCTGGCTGGCCGGCTCCGGCCTGCTCGCCTCCACCTGGCCGGGCCAGCTGGACCGCACGCTGCGCCAGGACTGGCTGGACCAGCAGAGCACCCTCGCCTGGGACCTCGCCGACGACCTGGCCGGCCCCGGGTGGTCCACCCTCAGCCTCCCGGTGAACGGTCTGCCGCAGCCCTTCCGCTACCGCGAGTCCGAGTACGGCTGGGTCCTCGCGGGCGAGGCCCCCGGCGTCCTCCTCGGCGCCTACGGCCGCGGTGTCAGCGCCTACGGCACCGGCTTCTCCACCGTCCCCGACCTGACCGCCTACACCCGCCCGTAGCCCGCCCCGGCCCGCCCCGGGACAGCGCGAAGGGCCGGGCGAACCGCCCGGCCCTTCGCGAGGATCAGAACTTGTTCTTCGGGGTGAGGCCGAGGGAGAGGCCGGAGAGGCCGCGCTGGCGGCCGCCGAGCTTGCCCGCGACGGCGCGCAGGGCGGCGCCGGCGGGGGAGTCGGGCGCGGCGAGCACGACCGGGCGGCCGTCGTCGCCGCCCTCGCGCAGCCGGACGTCGATCGGGATCGAGCCGAGCACCGGCACGTTGGCGCCGACGATCCGGGTGAGCGCGTCCGCGACGATCTGGCCGCCGCCGGTGCCGAACACGTCGATCATCTCGTCGCAGTGCGGGCAGGGCATGCCGGACATGTTCTCGATCACGCCGACGATCTTCTGGTGCGTCTGCACCGCGATGGTGCCGGCCCGCTCGGCCACCTCGGCGGCGGCCATCTGCGGGGTGGTGACGATCAGGATCTCCGCGTTCGGGACCAGCTGCGCGACCGAGATCGCGATGTCGCCGGTGCCGGGCGGCAGGTCCAGCAGCAGGACGTCGAGGTCGCCCCAGTAGACGTCGGCCAGGAACTGCTGGAGCGCGCGGTGCAGCATCGGGCCGCGCCAGACCACCGGGGCGTTGCCGGGGGTGAACATGCCGATCGAGATGACCTTCACGCCGTTCGCCTGCGGCGGCATGATCATGTCCTGGACCTGGGTGGGCCGGCCCTCGACGCCCAGCATGCGCGGCACGCTGTGGCCGTAGATGTCGGCGTCCACCACGGCGACCTTCAGGCCGTCCGCGGCCATCGCGGCCGCGAGGTTCACCGTCACGGAGGACTTGCCGACGCCGCCCTTGCCGGAGGCGACCGCGTAGACCCGGGTCAGCGTGCCCGGCTTGGCGAACGGGATCTCGCGCTCCGGGGCGCCGCCGCGCAGCAGCTGGGAGAGCTCCTTGCGCTGCTCGTCGCTCATCACGTCGAGCTCGACCTCGACGCCGGTGACGCCGGGGACCGCGCCGACCGCGTCACGCACCCGGGTGACGATGGTGTCACGCATCGGGCAGCCGGAGACGGTGAGGTAGACCGCGACGCGGACCTCGCCGCTCTCGGCGATCTCGACCGATTTCACCATGCCGATCTCGGTGATCGGACGGTTGATCTCCGGGTCGTTCACGGTCGCCAGCGCCTGGCGTACGGACTCCTCCGTGACGCCGGCCGCGACCTCTGTCTCGTTGGCCATGCCTTGATGGTACGGCGCCGGGCGTACCGCTTAACCGGTCGGTAGCGTGCTGCCGGTCACAGCATCCCGGAACTCTCCCGGCGTTCGTCGATCTCCTTGAGCAGGGACTGCAGTTCGGAGCGGACCGCGCCCAGCTCCGAGGCGATGAAAGCCCGGGTGGCGACCTCGCCGAGGCCCTGGCGCAGGGCCGCCACCTCCCGGGTCAGGTACTCGGTGTCGGCGATGTTCCGATCGCTGCGGGCGCGGTCCTGCTCCATGTTGACGCGGTCCCGGTCGTCCTGGCGGTTCTGCGCCAGCAGGATCAGCGGCGCCGCGTACGAGGCCTGCAGCGAGAGCATCAGGGTGAGGAAGATGAACGGGTAGTCGTCGAAGTGGACGGCGTCCGGCAGCACCGTGTTCCAGCCCACCCAGACGACCACCACGACGGTCATCCAGACGATGAACCGCCCGGTGCCCAGGAAGCGCGCGATCCGCTCGGAGAGCTTGCCGAAGGCCTCCGGGTCGTACGTCGGCAGGGTGATCAGGCCGGGCCTGGTGGTTCGCGGCTGGTCCAGCCGGGAGCGGGAGGCGACGCCGGTGGAGGGCTCGGCGCGGCGCTCGCGGGCGCCCTCCCGGGCGCGCAGTTCGCGCAGCTGGCGCAGTTGGCGCAGCTCGCCCTGGAGGCGCTGGCGGGGGGTGTCCTCCCGTCGGCCCTTGCGGTCAGCGTCCACCGGTCAGCACCTCTCGCTCGTCGTCCGGTCCGTGCAGGGCGGCCTCGCGCCAGTCCTCCGGCAGCAGGTGGTCGAGCACGTCGTCGACGGTCACCGCGCCGACCAGGTGGTCCGCCTCGTCGACCACCGGCGCGGCGACCATGTTGTACGTCGCCAGGTAGCTGGTGATCAGGGACAGCGGGGTGTCCGGCGGCAGCGGGTCGAGGTCGTCGTCCACCAGCGAGCCGACCAGGGTGTACGGGGGCTCGCGCAGCAGCCGCTGGAAGTGCACGGTGCCCAGGTACTTGCCGGTCGGCGTCTCGTTCGGCGGGCGGCAGACGAAGATCTGCGCGGCCAGCGCCGGCTTGTTGTCCGCGACCCGGACGCGGGCCAGCGCCTCGGCCACCGTGGCGTCCGGCTCCAGCACGATGGGCTCGGTGGTCATCAGACCGCCGGCGGTGTTCTCCTCGTACCGCAGCAGCCGGCGGACCGGCTCGGCCTCGTCCGGTTCCATCAGCTGGAGCAGGCGCTCGGCCTCGTCGCCGGGCAGCTCGGAGAGCAGGTCGGCGGCGTCGTCCGGGTCCATCGCCTCCAGCACGTCGGCGGCGCGCTCGTCCTTCAGCTTGCCGATGATCTCGACCTGGTCGTCCTCGGGCAGCTCCTCCAGGACGTCCGCGAGCCGCTCGTCGTCGAGCGCGGCGGCCACCTCGGCGCGGCGCTTGGCGGAGAGGTGGTGCATGACGTTGGCGAGGTCGGCGGGGCGCAGCTGGTCGAAGGTGGCGAGCAGGTTGGCGGCGCCCTGGCCCTCCTCGGTGAGGCTGAAGCCGGTGACGTCCTGCCAGTCCAGGGTGAGCGACTCGCCCTTGGCCTTGCGCAGCCGGCCGACCCGGCCGACCTGGACGAAGACCTTGCTGATCTCCCACTCGCGCAGCCGGGTCTGCACCATCGCGACGTCCAGGACGGTGACGTCCTGACCGGTCTTGGTCCAGCTGACGGTCCGGTCCAGCAGCTCGCCGAGCACGAGGGTCTCGGACGGGCGCTGTTCGAAGCGGCGCATGTTGATCACGCCGGTGGTGAGCACCTGGCCGGACTCCAGGCTGGTCACCCTGGTCATCGGCAGGAAGATCCGGCGCCGGCCGATCACCTCGACCACCAGGCCGAGCACCCGGGGCGGCCGGCCGCCGAGGCGGAGCGTGACCACCACGTCGCGCACCCGGCCGACCTGGTCGCCGTTCGGGTCGAAGACGGCGACGCCGGAGAGGTGCGAGATGAAGACCCGGCTGCCTGCCCCTGCCATGGACTCCCTCGCTCGCTCGGCGCCCCCAGGAGCGCGCGGGCGCGGCCCGCGGCTTGTCGGACCAGCCCCAGGCTACCCGCGCGTCCCGCACCCGGCCCGACGAGCCACGGCGCCGATCCGGCCGTCCGGGGAGGGCTGAGCGGCGGCGCGGCGCGGGCTCAGCGCTTGCGGCGCTTGAACAGCAGCTTCGGGAGGCCGGCCGGTACGGGCTCGCGGGTGGTGGCCGAGGTGGGCAGCGGCGCGGTGGCGTGGGACTCGTCGGGCATGGCGCCCGGGTGTTCGGCGAGCAGGTCCCGCCCGGTGCCGGCCGGCTCCAGCCGGAGCACCCGGCACTCGCGGGCCCAGCGGTCGGCGATGGTGTCGGTGTCGGGCGCGTTCAGCCGCTTGCCCTTGAGCTCCTCGACGGCGCCCAGCCAGGCCTCGCCGTGCGGCTCCGGCTCGACCACGCGGGCCGTCCAGCCGGTGAGCCGGCCGCCCTTGTCCTTGCTGCGGACGGTCACCACCGCGCCGGCCCCGGCGGTCAGGCCGTGCAGCGGCTGCTCGGCGCCGTCGCCGACCACGACCACCGCGCCGTCGTGCCAGGCGTGCCAGAGCGGGCGGCTGTGCTCCTGGCCGTCCGCGCGCACCCAGAGCAGGCCGGACTTCTTCGCGGCCTCCTCCAGGAGGGCCCGGTCGAGGAAGTCGTCGGCGGTGGCGGCTGCGGCGGGCGTACGGTCCATGGCGGACAGCGTACGGCCTGAGCTGTCCACGGCGTGTCTCACCGGTCGGGCGACAGTTCCAAGACGGCCGCACGGGCCTTACCTTAGGAGCCGCCCGACTCCCACCCCGAGCCCGAGGAGCACCGTGCCGACCCGGCCCGAGACCGCAGCCCCCGCCACCGCGTCCGGCCCCGCCGCGCCGCCGCACCCGCTCCCCAGGCTGGACCTGCTGCTGCTCGCCGTCTCGGTCTCCGGCATCTCGCTCTCCGCGCCGCTGATCAGCGCCACCGCCGCGCCCGCCCTGGCGATCGCGTTCTGGCGCAACGTCATGTCGGTCGGCGTGCTGGGTCCGTACGCGCTGCTGCGGCACCGGGCCGAGCTGCGCGGGATCGGCCGCCGGGCACTGCTGCTGGCGGCGGCGGCCGGCGCGCTGCTCGCCGTGCACTTCGCGCTCTGGATGCCGAGCCTGCGGATGACCTCGGTGGCCTCGGCGACCGCGCTGGTGACCACCACGCCGCTCTGGACCATCCTGCTGATGCGCCTCGGCGGGGTGCGGGCGCCCCGCGCGGTGTGGATCGGCATGACGGTGGCGTTCGCCGGTGTGCTGGTGCTCACCGGGGTCGACCTCACGCTCTCGCCGCGGGCCCTGCTGGGCGACGCGCTGGCGCTGGGCGCGGGCCTCGCCGCGGCCGGCTACATGCTGCTGGGGGCCGAGGTCCGCCGGACCGTCAGCACCACCGCCTACACCCTGGTCTGCTACGCCACCACGGCGGCCGTCCTGCTGGTGGTCTGCCTGGTGGCCGGGACGCCGATGGCCGGCTGGCCGGCCGGCGTCTGGTGGCAGATCGTGCTGCTGATGGTCACCGCCCAGCTGCTCGGCCACTCGCTCAGCAACCGGGTGGTGCGCACCCTCGGCCCGTCCGTCACCTCCACCGCCATCCTGCTGGAGACGCCGGGCGCCGCACTGATCGCGGCGCTCTGGCTCGGCCAGTGGCCCCCGGTGGCCGCCTACCCGGCGGTGGTGCTGATCCTGCTGGGCCTGGTCCTGGTCGCCCGGGGCGGCCGGCGGTGACGGCCGGCTACAGCCAGCCGTTGCGGCGGAAGCCGCGGTACATCCCGATGCAGATCAGGACGACGCTGCCGAGCACCATCGGGTAGCCGTACTCGTGGTGCAGCTCCGGCATGTAGTCGAAGTTCATGCCGTAGACGCCGGTGATCATGGTGGGCACGGCGAAGATCGCCGCCCAGGCGGTGATCTTGCGCATGTCCTCGTTCTGCGCGACCGACACCTGGGCCAGGTTGGCCTGGAGCAGCGAGTTCAGCAGCTCGTCGAAGCCGTGCACCTGCTCGGTGACCCGGGCGAGGTGGTCGGCGACGTCCCGGAAGTACTTCTGGATGTCCGGGTCGACCAGCCGCTGGAGCGGCTCGGAGAGCTGCTGCATGGGCCGCAGCAGCGGCGTCACCGCACGCTTGAACTCCAGGACCTCGCGCTTGAGCTGGTAGACCCGGCCGACGTCGGTGCCCCGGCCGCCCTTGTTGGAGAAGACGTCGAACTCGATCTCGTCGACGTCCGTCTGGAGCCGGTCGGCGACCAGCAGGTAGTTGTCCACCACGTGGTCGGCGATGGCGTGCAGCACCGCGGAGGGGCCCTTGGTCAGCAGCCCCGAACCGTCCGCGTCGGCCTCCAGCCGGTGCCGCAGCTCCTGCAGCGAACTGTGCCCGCCGTGCCGGACGGTGATGACGAAGTCCCGCCCGGCGAAGACCATCAGCTCGCCGGTCTCGACCACCTCGCTGGTCGGGGTGAGCTGGTCGTGCTCGACGTAGCGGATCGTCTTGAAGACGGCGAACAGCACGTCGTCGTACCGCTCGACCTTGGGCCGCTGGTGCGCGTGGACGGCGTCCTCGACCGCCAGCGGGTGCAGGCCGAAGCGCTGCGCGATGCCCTCGAACTCGGCCTCGGTCGGCTCGTGCAGCCCGATCCAGCTGAACGATGCCGCGCCGTCCGGCAGTTGCTGCGAGGCCTTCACCCGGCGGGCCGCCTCGCGCGGGCTGCAGCTCTCGCCGTGCCGCTTGCCGGACTGGTACACCGCGCAGTCCACCACCGCGGAGGCGGACTGGCCCGGGTGGATCGAGTCGAACAGGCCGCTCGCGGAACGGCGGCGGTTGGTGCGGACGGCTGCGCGCAGGCTGTTGATCATCGACATGGCAGGCTCCCTGGGCAGGAGCCGCCGCACGGCGGCACGGTGGCGGATGGCCGTGGTGCGACGGCATGGAACACCGGTGGAATGACGCCTGCGGTCGGTCCTCGGCCTTGCTGGGGCTCGCGCTGGAACGACCGGACGCCGGTGAGGGTGCTCTCCCGGCCGGGGCCGACTTCGCCTGGGTCCGTCTCGAGGAACGCGGCTGCCGATCGGCTACTGGTGCCGCTGTTTCAGCCTGCGAGGCGAGGGGTACGGGGAAGGCGTCCGGGCCGGGTAGAGCTGCCGGTACTGCATGGTCGGCTGGTATCCACCGCAACCACCTCCTTCACGCCGCTGCCCCGGAGAGAGGATCCCCGGTGGCCAGTCGCTCACACTAACATCTGACCGGGCATCGTCGCTGCGACGTTCTCCCGGTGGGCCTGCCGGCTCCGCGGCCGCACCGGTTACGCTCACCGGCATGGCGCACGACTTCCCGCTCTTCGGTGACCCCTCCGGCGGCTCCCACGACCCGGCCGGCCTCTCCCGGGAGGCCGTGCTGGCCGCCGTCGAGGCCCGGCTGCTGACCACCTTCGGCGAGCCGAGCGGCCGCGCCGCGGTCACCTTCCTCGGCGCGGACCGGATCGAGGTGCTGCGCTTCGGCCCGGACGCCGAGGGGCTGGTCCGCTACGCCACGCTCGGGATGGCCGCCGCGCCGATGGCGGACCCGACCGCGCCGGTCGCCGACCAGGTCCGCGGCCCCCGCGCCGAACTGCTGCTGACGATCCGTGGGGCCCGCGACACCGTGCTCCGCACCCTGGCCACCTTCGCCGCGACGCCGCAGGTGGAGGGCCTGGTGCTGGCCCCCGGCGGCTCGCTGGACCTCGGCTCTCCGCTCTGGGACGGCGCGCCGTTCACCTCGGTGCTGGCCGCCGAACCGGGCGGCCTGGTGCCCGACCTGGAACTCGACGAGCCGGCCGACCCGGTGCGCTTCCTCCCGTTGCTGCCGATGACGCCCAACGAGGCCGGCTGGAAGCGGGTGCACGGCGCGGCCGCGCTGGAGGAGCGCTGGCTGAAGCACGGCACCGATCTGCGCGACGCCGACCGCCGCGGGGTGCCGCTGGACTGACGCCCGGTCACCGGGGTCCGCAGGGCCCGCCGCCGGGCCGCAGCGGGGCGCGCGCCCCCGCCGGGCCCGGCGGGGTGCTCCCGCACGCCCGCGCGTCCGGCCGGGCGGGCTCAGCCCTCGATCGGCTTCGCGCCGGTGGCCTGGGCCAGCAGCGCCTCGTAGACGCCGGGGTCGGTGGTGTGCTCGCCGAGCCGGACGCTCTTGCGGGTGCCGTGGTAGTCGCTGGAACCGGTGGTCAGCAGGCCGAGGTCGGCGGCCAGTCCGCGCAGCCGGGCCCTGGTGGGCTCGTCGTGGTCGATGTGGTCGACCTCCAGCGCGGCGAGCCCGGCCGCCGCGAGGTCCGCGATCACCTGGTCGGAGACGGTCCGCCCGCGCTTGACCGCGCCCGGGTGGGCGAAGACCGGCACCCCGCCCGCCGCGCGGACCAGCCGGACGGCCTCGGCCGGATCGGTCTCGTGCTTGCGGACGTCCGCCCGGCCGCCGTTGGCCAGCCATTCCGGGGTGAAGGCGTCGGAGACGGTGGCCACCACCCCCGCCTCGACCAGCGCGCTGGCGATGTGCGGCCGGCCGACCGAGCCGGTGCCGGCGATCCGCTGGACCTGCTCCCAGCTGATGTCGGCGCCCAGCGCGCGGCAGCGCTCGACGACGGCCCGCCCGCGGCGGAACCGGTCGGTGCGCACCAGCTCGCGCTCGCCGGCGAAGGCCGGCTCGGCCGGGTCGAAGAGGTAGGCCAGCAGGTGCAGGCTGATGCCGTCCACCGCGCAGGACAGCTCGGCGCCCGGGACGAGGCTCAGCCGGGTGCCGGAGGGCAGCGCGCGGACCGCCTCGGCGGCCTCGGCGTGGCCGGCCACCGTGTCGTGGTCGGTGAGCGCCACCACGTCCAGGCCCGCGGCGGCGGCCGCCGCGACCAGCTCGGCCGGGCTGTCGGTGCCGTCGGACGCGTTGCTGTGGGCGTGCAGGTCGATGCGCACGGGGTCGGCTCCTGGGGTGGGCGGCGGGTGCCGCCCAGGATAGTGCGGGCGCCCGGCGGGCCGTCAGCCCAGCAGCTGGGGGGAGAGCGCGCCGCAGGGCAGCAGGCCCAGCTCGGCGCCGGCCTCGCGCAGATCCGTGAGGACGAGCTCGTCGTACATCACCAGGGCGGACTGCTCGGGCCAGGCGACCGCCCAGAGCCAGAGGCCGCGGGCCTCGCCGACGAACACCGCGCGATCGGCGGGCGCGTCCGGGACGTGGAACATCGGGGTGGGCCGCCCGGCGGCCATCAGCTTGGCGTCGGCGGGCTTGTAGAGCGAGACGGACTCGCCGGGGTCCGGCCCGGACAGGCCCGCGTACCGGGCGCCGAGCCCCACGCCCAGCTCCTCGGCGACCAGCACCAGCTCTCCGAAGCCGCCCAGCGGCGCCGGCCCGGAGCAGGCGACCGCGGTGGCCCGGGCGCCCGAGACGTCGTCGCCGACGTGCGCGATGCCGGTGTAGAGCCAGCCGACCGGGAGCGGCCAGGGCAGCCAGACGGGCACCTGGGAACGGGCGACGGCCACGCCGAGCGCCTCCACGCTCGGGGGCAGCACGGGCTGCATCGGGTGCACCGCTCCGTGCCGGTCGCACTGCCAGGTGTCTGAGAACAGACCGGGGGCGCGGACCCGACCGGCGCACCTCGGGCAGCTAGGCTCGCCCCTCATAGCCGACAACGCTCCTCCCTCCGGACCGCCGCGTCAAGGACGATCACCCGTACGGAGGGCGCGGCGGTACCTGTCGGTGCGGACACCCGTTCGGCGCCGGGCGGGCGCGCTGCGGGCGGTTCCCGCTAGGGAATGTCCAGCGGCGGGCGGTGGCAAACGTCGGTGCCGCTCCGCGTGGGCCGGGCCGGACGCACTGACGCCCCGTCAACGGCGATCGCGGTGACGGGGGCGTCAGTCGGGTATCGGAACGTCGGGATCGGACGCTCCCGGCTCTTCGGCGGCGGGTGAGGGCTCCCGGTCGGAGGCGCCGCGCTGGGTCAGACGGTCGGGCACGGACGGATGAGCAGGCGCTCGCCGGTGCGGGCGGCGGCCTGGACGAGTTCGCGGACGGTCTCGGCGTCGGCGATCACGCGGTCGGTGGCGGTGCCGTGGGCGTCGTCCAGTCGGACGATCTCGAAGCGCATGGGCCTCTCCTTCTCTTGCCCCGTCGGGCGGGGCGGTCGTGGCTGAGTGGGTATCAGCCCTTTCGCGGTCTGTCGGATCGAACGGTCGACGGTCTGCTGAGGCAAAGGGGCTCCCCCTGCTTGCCAAGTGCGTCTGGTACCTCGTGAACCACTGTCTCGTGGTGCTGCTACCGGGCCGTTGCCCGTCCGTAAAGCCCAGGTTTCGGCGGATTGTCGCCAGCGTCGACCCCGACGATGATTCCCGGACAGAATCAAATATTACCGCAACTAACGACTTTTGTCGTGGGACTTCCCTGGGCGGGGCGCCGGCGCCCCGCCCAGGGAAGGTCCGGGCTCAGCCCCAGAAGGCCAGCAGGGCCTCGGCGGTGGCCTCCGGCCGTTCGGCGTTGGGGGAGTGGCCGGCGTCCTCGATCACCACGCGGCGGGCGCCCAGCCGCTCGGCCATCCGGGTCTGCTCCGGCACCGGCCAGGCGTAGTCCCGGACCCCGGAGAGCACCAGGGCGGGCAGCGCGGCCGCGGTCGCGGCCAGCTCGTCCACCCGGTCGGGCGCGGCGATCAGATGGGCGCCGGTGGTGGCGAGCGCCTGCGGCACGTTGGCCACCCAGCGGCGGTGCAGGAACTCCGCGACCTCGGGGGCGGGGCGGCGGGCCCGGTCGCCGCCGGTCTGCTCCGCCTGCTGCTCCATCTGCTGGAGCACCTGCCAGATCTCCTCCAGGCTCATCGACGGCAGCACGCCGATCAGCAGCTTGGTCCGCTCCGCCTCGGCGGGCTCGATCGAGGCCGGCCCGGTGGACATCAGGGTCAGCGAGCTCCACGGCAGCGGACCGTCGGCGGCCGCGGCCAGGACGGCCTCCCGGGCCACCTGGCCGCCGAAGGAGTGGCCGAGCAGGTGGAGCGGCGCGTCGCCCTCGGCAAGCACCGCGGAGAGCGCCCGGACGTCCGCCCCCAGGGCGTCGACCGCGTAGGCGGCCGGATCGTCGGGGCCGCCGCTCTCGTACTGGCCGCGCTGGTCGACCGCGGTCACCCGGTAGCCGGCCGCGGCGAGCGGCTCCAGGAGCGCGATGAAGTCCTCCTTGCTGCCGGTGAACCCGGGCACGAGCAGGGCCGTCCCGCGGACCGCGCCGGCCGGCTCCGCCCGCAGCGCGGCGAACTCCCCGCGCGCCGTCGGCACCCGCAGGGCGCGCGCGCAGCGGGGGAGGGTGAGGAACGGCGGCGTGCTCATGGGCGATCTCCTGCGTGCGCGGGTGCGGTGCGGCGGGGCGACTGGCGCCGGTGACGCCGAGCGTAGCCGGGTGGAAACGCCGCAGGGGGCGACGCCGCCCGGTGGCCGGACGGGGTCGCCCCCTGCGCGTGGTGCGTGACCGGATCAGCTCTCCGGGGCCGCCTCGGGGGCCGCAACCGCCGGGCGGCGGGTGCGGGCCCGACGACGCGGGGCCGCGGCCTCGGCCGGGGCGTCCGCGCCGGCCTCGGGGGCCGCGGCGG
>NZ_JBEPAA010000078.1:0-37612 GCF_040298365.1 Kitasatospora sp. NPDC001603 | reverse complement strand
CCGGCCGCGGCCGGGGCCTGCTCTCGCTCCGGCTCGGCCGCGCCGGCGCCGAGCCGCCCGGCCAGGAGAGCGCCGAGCGCCACCACGCCGCCGTCCGCACCCGGCAGGCCGCCGCCCAGCGCGAGCGCTGGCCCGACCTCGCCACCCTGCTGCTCAACGCCCTCGGCCCGGGCCCGCGGCTCTGGGAGCGCGGCCCCGGCCACCCCGACGCGCTCACCCTGCGCCTCGGCACCGCCGACCGGCCCGGCGGGCCCGGCACCACCCCCGGCACGCTGCTGCCCGCCGTCCCGGTCACCCTCGACCTGCAGACCGCCGGCAGCCTCGGCCTCAGCGGCCCGCGCGAGCGGCTGGACGCCCTCACCCGCGCGGTCGTCGCCCAGCTGGCCGCCCTGCACCCGCCCACCGGCCTCAGCCTCGTCGTGGTCGACGCCGACCCGGCGCGGCCCGCGCAGGACCGCGTCGACACCTGGGCCTGGGCGCTGTGGCTGCCGCACCTGCGCCCCGTCGACGGCCAGGACTGCCGGCTGCTGATCGGCCTCGACGACGAGCAGGCCACCGCCCGCCTCGCCGAGCTCACCGCCCGGCTCAGCGGCCCGGTCGGGCTCGGCGGCCACCCCGCCACCGTGGTCGTGGTCGACGGCCGCCCGCCCGGCGACGCCGCCCGGCAGGCCCTCGACCTGCTGCTGCGCCAGGGCCCGGCCGTCGGCATCTTCCCGATCTGCCTCGCCGAACAGCCCGAGCTGCTGCCGCGCGGCGTCGGCGCCACCGCCCTGATCACCGGCGAGGTCGGCACCCAGCTCTCCCTCGACCGGCCGGTCGCCCGGGGCCGCGAGACGCTGCACGAGGTCTCGCTGGACGCCGTCTCCGACGTCTGGGCCGAACGGCTGGCCCGCGTCCTCGCCCCGCTGCGGGAGGCCGTCCCCGCCGCCCGCGGCCCGCTGCCCGACGCGCTGCGCCTGCTCGACCTGCTGCAGCTCGACACCGTCACCCCGGCCAAGCTCTCGGCCCGCTGGGCCGCGCACGCCGGCGGCATCGGCGCCGCCACCGCCCTGCTGGGCACCACCCGCGACGAGCTCTGCACCCTCGACCTCGCCGACCCCGAGCTCACCCTGCCCTCGCCCGACCCGGGCGGCCCGCACCTGCTCATCGGCGGCGCGCGCGGCTCGGGCAAGACCGAGCTGCTGCGCACCCTGGTCGCCTCGCTGGCCGTCTCCGAGCGGCCCGAGCGGCTGGCCGTCTCCCTCATCGAGGGCCGGGCGACGGAGGAGGGTCTGGACGGCTGTACCGAGCTGCCGCACGTCACCGGGCTGGTCAACGCCGCCACCGACCCGCGCGCCGCACTGCTCGCGGCGGAGGCACTGGAGGACGAACTCGCCCTGCGCGAGCGGCTGTTCGACGGCCTGGACTTCGCCTCCTGGCACGCGGCCCGCATCTTGGACGGCGAGCGGGGCCTGGCCGGAGAGCGAGGCCTGGACGGCGAGCGCGGGCAGGACGACGCCCGGGGCCTGGAAGCGGGCCGGCCGGCCGTCCCGGTACCCGCCGCGGTCGGCGCCGCCGGCACCACGGCGCCGGCGGCCACCGCCAGGATCATCCACCCCCGCAGCGGCGACTCCCCCCGGTCCGCCGCCGCCCCGGCGCCCGTGGTGCCCGCCCGGCTGGTCGTCGTGGTGGACGACTACGACGCCCTGCTCGCCCCGACCTCCCCGGCCGGCCGGCCCCTGGCCCGCGCCCTCGCGGCCGTCGCCCGCCGCGGCGGCTCGCTCGGCGTCCACCTCGCCGTCACCACCGGCCGCCCCGAGGAGAGCGCCGGCACCGAGGTCGACGAGGCCGCGCTGCTGCGGATCGCGCTGCGCACCGACGACCCGGCCGACTCGGACCTGCTGATCCACCTCGGTGACGCCGCCGCCCTGGGCGAGGACACCCCCGGCCGCGGATATCTGCGGCTGCCGGACGGCGGTGTCACCGCGTTCCAGAGCGCCCGGATCAGCGGCCGCATCCCGCGGACCGCCACCCTGCGGCCGACGGTGGTCGCGATAGACCCGCTCCAGCTCGGTGCCCCGCCGGCCCGCCGGCCGGTGCGCGAGCTCGGCAACGGCCCGACCGACCTCGCCCTGCTGGCGAGCGCGCTCCAGCGGGCGGCCACGCACTGACCCGGGGGCGGGGCGGACCGGTCGCCGGTCCGCCCCGCCCCCGGTCGTCCGGCGCGCGGGTGCTCAGGAGCAGTACATGCCGCGGTTCGCCACGGCCAGGCCGCCGACCTTGTCGCCGTCCAGGGTGAACTCGTACTTCCAGCCCTGCGTGCCCCGGCCGCCCTCGACCGGCATCTCGTACTTGCCGCTCCCGGCCGGCTCCAGCCCCTTGTCGCCGTAGGCCTGCCTGAGCGCCTCGACCGTCGAACCGGCCCCGATGCCCTAGGCGGTCCGGGCGCCCGCCGGGGCCACCAGCTCGCGCAGACCCTCCGGGCCGAACCCGGCCCGGCCGGTGGCCAGGAACGCGGCGTCGCGGGTCGCCGCCGGGGCGGCCGCGGTCTTCCCGCCGGAGTCGCAGGCCGCCGCCCCCGTGACGACCAGCGCCACGGTCAGCGCGGTCCCCACGGTGCGCCTGATGCGCGTCGTCGTCATGATGATCTTCCCCCTTGTCGCGGGCCACCGTACCGAAGCCGGATCGGCGGCGGGGCCGGTGGGTCCGTGCCCCGGACACGGACCCACCGCGGCGAGCGGTACAGGAGGCGCGGCGGCTCAGGAGGACGGCGGAGCGCCGGTCCCGCGGGCGTAGTGGGCGCCGGCGAGGACGGCGGCCATCAACTCCGCGTCCAGGACGGAGGTGTCGGCCAGCCTGGTCGCCGCCGCGTGGGAGTTGAGCAGCGTCTTGGTGACCCGCAACGCGGCTTCGGGGCGGCGCGTCACGGGCCTGACCCACTCGGCCACCGCCACGTCCAGCTCCTCCTCGGGGACGACCCGCTGGAGGATGGAGAGGTCGTACGCCTCGGCGGCACCGACCGGGCGGCCGGTGAGGATGATCTCGCGGGCCCGGGCCGCGCCCACCTCGTGCAGCAGTCGGGGCAGCAGGCCGCCCCACGCGACGGGCAGGCCGAGGGCGAGTTCGGGCAGCCGGAAGGCGGCCGTGTCGGCGCCGACCCGCAGGTCACAGGCGAGGGCCAGCGCGAAGCCGGCGCCGATCGCCCGGCCCTGGACCCGCGCGATGGTCACGGCCGGGCTGTCGGTGAGGGCCGCGCAGACCTGGCGGGCCAGGGTGCCGGCGGTGCGGATGCCGCCACCCGTGGGGTCCGCGCCGAGCGAGTCGGCGAACTCGTCCCGGTCGCCGCCGAGGCAGAAGTCCGGACCGGCGCCGGACAGCACCACGGCGCGGACGGCCGGGTCCGGCGCGGCGAGCACGGCGAGGAGGTCGCGCAGCACGGCCTCGGTGACGGCGTTGCCGGTCTCGGGGCTGTCCAGCTCGACGTACAGCACCGCGCCCCGGCGCTCGGCGTGGACGGCGCGGGGCGCCGGGGCGTGGGAGCCGGCGGGCTCCGGATCGCCCGCCTCGTACGCGGCGCGGTCATGGGCCGCCCCGCCCGCGGGGGCCCGCCCGGGCGGCGCCGGCGGCTGGAGGGGGTACGGGGGGTACGGGATCGCCTCGGAGGAAACGTTCATGCCGCCACTCTCAAGGACATCACCCGGTGGAAGACCATCCGGGGTGCGAACTCGGGCTGGCCCACCACCCGCAGGGTCGGGAAGCGCCGCAGCAGCTGCCCCAGCAGGGTGCGCGCCTCCAGCCGGGCCAGGGCCGCGCCGAGGCAGTAGTGGGCGCCCCCGCCGAAGGCGATGTGGGAGCCCTTGCGGAGGACGTCGAAGGTGTGCGGAGCCGGATTGCGGCGCGGGTCGCGGTTGGCCGCGCCGTACATCACGTGGACCATGGTGTCCTTGGGAATGAACACCCCGGCCAGCTCCGTGTCCTCCCCCGCCACCCGGCTGTTGAGGCGGACCGGCGGGTCGTAGCGCAGCGCCTCCTCGACCGCGTCGTCGATGTGCTCCGGCCGGGCCCGCAGCCAGTCCCAGGTGCCCGGGGACCGGAGCAGCGACCACACCATCAGGGAGAGCGACGCCGCCGTCGCCTCCAGCGACGCGATGGTGACGAACATGGTGAGCTCGTAGACGGTCCGGTCGGTGGCCTCGCGGTCCGACTCCAGCGCGTCCCAGGTGCGGATCCAGCCGGACACCACGTCGTCGCCCGGATGGGCACGCCGCTCCTGGACGAGGTCGGTGAAGTACCGGCGCAGGTGCAGGGTGGCCGCTTCGGAGATCGCCAACTGGCTCTTGGTGGGCAGGAGTTCCTGGGCGTGCACCTGGTTGTGGGTGATCTCCAGGATGTGCGCGTAGTCCTCCGGCGGAAGGTCCAGCCAGCGTCCGATGGTGTTGATCGGGAGCCGGTCGCCGACCAATGAGGCCAGGTCCGCCTCGCCGTCCACGCGTATTCGCTCGGCCAGCCGGTCGAGCAGTTCGGTGACGTCGGCCTCGATCTCCGGCGCCAGGGCCTGGAGGGTGTGGCGGCCGAAGAGGTTCCCGAGGCCCTTCCGCTGCTGGGTGTGGACGGGGGCGTTGAGCCGGTGGAGGGTCCGGCTCATCTCCTGGGTGGCGACGGCCTGCCAGCGCTCGGTCTCGGTCTGCCGCCCCTGCCAGGCCAGGTCGGGGACGAGCCAGTTCCTGCCGCGCAGGACCTGGTCGCACGCGTCGTAACCGGTGACCAGGTACCCGCCCCACGGCGCCGGCACGAGATCGCCCATGGCCCGCAGCTCGTCGTAGATCGGGAACGGATCGGCCAGCCCCTCCGCCGACCGCAGCCGCCGTAGCAACGGCACGGCGGCGCGGCGGTCGACGGTTCCAGCACGGCACTCCGGCGTCCCGGGGCGGGCTTCCATCATGGCGGTCACACGGGGCTCCTTGCGCTGGCGGGCAGTACGGCGGCGACCTACCCACCGGGAGCACGCTCAAGCGTCGATCGGAGTTGCCCCCGTCACATGCGCGAAGTCACCGGACCCCGTGCACCGCTGAGCGGTCGTCCGGTCTCCCGCGCCGTCCCGGTCAGAGCCGGAAGACGTCCAGGAAGGAGCTCCACCACCCCTTCTGCTTGACCGGGGCCCGGCCCGCGGCGGGCGCCGCGGCGGTGGCGGCCGGCGGGTGCGGCGTCCCGTTGGCGGCGGCCTGGCCGGCGGGCGGGCCACCGAGGCCGGCTCCCGTGCCCGCCACCGGGGGGCGGACGGGCGCCGGGCTGAACCGCACCGGCAGCGAGACCAGTCCGCGCTGGAACGGGCCCGGCCGCCAGCCCACGCTCTGCGCGGGCACCGCGAGCGTGACGTCCGGGAGCGCGTTGAGCAGGCACTCGATCGCGGTCAGCGCGATCAGCTGGGCCGGCGACTTGGCCGGGCAGGCGTGCGGGCCGGCGCCCCAGGCCAGGTGGGCGCCCTTGCTGAGGGTCAGTCGGGCGTCGGTCAGCGCGGGGTCGGTGTTGGCGGCGGCGAAGCTGATCACCACCGGGCTGTCCGCGGGCATCCGGACCCCGCCCACCTCGACGTCCTGCATCGGGAAGTGCGTCGCGTAGTTGGCGATCGGCGGGTTGTTCCACAGCACGTCGTCGAGGGCGTCCTCGATGCGCATCCCGGAGCCGGCGTCACCGGACAGCAGCAGGAGCAGCGCGTTGCCTATCAGGTTGCGCTCGGGCTCGACCCCGGCGCCCATCAGCATGACCAGCTGGTCCTTGAGCTCCTCGTCGCGCAGCCCGGCCGGGTGCTGGACGAGCCACGAGGTGATGTCGTCGCCGGGCTGGCGGCGCTTCAGCGCGACCAGGTCCATCAGGCAGGCGTTCAGCTCCTCGTTGGCCTGGAGCACGTCCAGCCCGTCGAAGAGCGCGGACATGCTGCGGGTCAGCCGGTCGCCGATGTCGGCCGGGCAGCCGAAGAGCTGGTTGAACAGCAGCAGCGGCAGCAGCTTGGCGTAGTCGTTGATCAGGTCGGCCCGGCCCAGCGGGCTGAACTGGTCGATCAGGTAGCCGGCGATCCGCTCGACGTGCCGGTTGAGCCGGTTGTCGTTGAGCCGCTCCAGGCTCTCGGTGACGGCCTTGCGCAGCCGGAGGTGCTCGGTGCCGTCCGTGAACAGGCAGTTGGGCCGGTAGAACATCATCGGCAGGACGGGGCTGTCCATCGGCACCCGCCCCTCCTTCAGCGCCGACCACCGCCGGGAGTCCCGGGCGAACAGCCCCGGGTTCTGCAGCACCCGCAGGGCGACCTCGTGCGAGGTCACCAGCGTGGCGTCCACACCGGGCGACAACTCCACGGGCGCGACGGGGCCGTGCGCGCGCAGCGCGTCGTAGACCGCCTCGGGGTCGGACGAGAACATCTCCCCGTACAGCGGGGTCGGGCCGCCGTGCATCGGGCAGCCCGGGGGCGGCGACTGCGGGGCGGAGCGCTGCGGAGATTCCATGGGTCGTTCCTCGGAAATGGCCCCGGGCGGGTGCGGCCCCGGGAGGCGGTGACGGGGGGCGGTGACGGGGAAGGGTCAGGAGGCGCGTTCGAGCAGGTGCCGGACGAGGGTCAGCAGCGCGTCGGCCGACGACCGCTGGTCGCGGGCGTCGCAGAACACCACCGGCGTGTGGGGCAGCAGGTCGAGCGCCTCGCGCAGCTCGTCCTCGGTGTAGTCGCTCTGCCGGTCGAAGCTGTTGACCGCCACGGCGTACTCCAGGCCGTACTGCTCGATCAGGTCGATGACGGGGAAGGTGTCCGTGAGCCGGGTCGGGTCGGTCAGCAGCAGCGCTCCCAGCGCCCCCCGCGCCATGTCCTCCCAGAGCTGCATGAAGCGCTGCTGGCCCGGCGTGCCGAACAGGTACAGCACCAGGTCGTCGCCGAGCGTCAGCCGGCCGAAGTCCAGGGCCACGGTCGTGGTCTTCTTGTCCGGTGCGCCCCGGAGGTCGTCGACGCCGGTGGACGCCTGCGTCATCTTCTCCTCGGTGCTCAGCGGGGCGATCTCCGACAGGGCGCCGATGAGCGTGGTCTTGCCGACCGCGAAGTGGCCCACGACCAGGATCTTGACGGCGGTCGTCACCCCGCCCGGGACGTAGATGTCCTCAGGCGAACCGGCGTTGAAGTCCATGCAGTACCTTCTCTAGAAGTCTCGGATCCGGGGCCTGGGCCGGTGGCGGGGCCGCCCGGCGCAGCAGCCGCCCCTCGCGGATCAGGTCCGTCAGCAGCAGCCGGACCACCCCCACCGGGAGCACCAGGTGGGCCGCGACCTCGGCCACCGAGAGGTAGCCGCCGGAGCACAGTTCCCAGATCGCCGTGGTCTCCGGGCTCGGCCGGGCCGGGAGGCCCTGCTCGGGAGCGACGGTGACCAGGGTGATCAGGGACAGGTCGTCCGCACTCGGCAGCTCACGGCCGCCGGTGATGACATAGGAGCGGATGAATCCGCTGGCAACCCGCTGCTCCTCGCCGGGAACCGTCATGAGCCGCTGTGTGTGCTCTGGCGCGGCGCCGCTGTCATGGCCCGTCCGAGCGCGCCCACCTGCTGCTGCATCCGGAAGGACATCGCCTCCATGTCCACGTCGGAGGCGGTGGAGGCCGCGAGGTAGGCGCCGCTGCCGGCCGCGATCAGGAAGATCCAGCCGTGGTCGTACTCCAGGAGCGTCTGGCGCCACGTCCCGCCGTTGCCGCCGACGAACGGGGCCACCGCGCGGCTCAGCGACTGCATCGAACTCATCGCGGCGGCGTTGGTCTCCGCCTCGTCGCGGCCGATCTCGCTGGACCGTTCGAGCAGGAGGCCGTCGGCGGAGACGAGAATGGCGTGCCGGGCACCGCGCACCTGCAGCACGTCGTTGAGCACCCAGGTCAGATCAGGGCTCACTGGATCTCGGTTCCTTCCGTGGTCATGGTGTTGCGCCCGGACAGCGTCCCGCGCTGGAACGCGCCGAGGCGGGACGCCGTCTCCTGGCCGGTGCTCGGCACCGGCTCGTCGACGCGGCCGGAGTCCTGCGGGTGCGGGACCACCGAGACAGTGCGCTGGCGGCGGCGCCTGGGCAGCCGTCCGTCCGCCGTCATCTCCGGGACCGCCTGCGCCGCGGCCGGGGCGACCTGGGCGAGGGCGGCCGGAACGGGCTCGGGCAGCGACGCGAGCCGCTGCGCCCGGGCCGGTACGGGCTGCTCCACCGGCTCCCCCTGGTGCTCACCCTGGTACGTGCTCTGCTGGGCGCCGTCGTACTCGCCCTGGTACGCGTTCTGCTGGGCGCCCTGGTAGGCGCCGCTGTAGTCACCGTGGCCGGCGGCCGCCGGGGGCGCGACCTCGCTGCTGAGCAGTTCGGCGGGCAGCAGCACCACGGCCCGCACCCCGCCGTACGGGGAGACCGAGTCGACCGAGACCCGGAAGCCGTAGCGGGCGGCCAGCATGCCGGAGACGGCGAAGCCGAACTTCGGGGGGTTGCCGAGGCCGGTGAGGCTGATCGGCGCACCGGGGTTCAGGAGCGCGGCGGCGCGGTCCTTCTCCTCCTGCCCCATGCCGAGGCCGGCGTCGTCGATGATCAGGCAGACCCCGGTCGGGACGGCCTGGACGCTGATCTCCACCGGGGTGTCCGGCGCGGAGTAGTTGGTGGCGTTGGCCAGCAGCTCGGCCAGCACGACGGCGACCGGCTCGACGACCTTGCTGACCAGCGAGACGCTGACCCGGGAGTGGATCTGCACCCGGTCGAAGTGCCGGATCCGGCCCTGGGCGCTGCGGGCCACGTCGTAGATCGAGGCGACGGTCTCCCGGCGGCCCAGCCAGCCGCCGCAGAGCACCGCGATGCCCTGGGCGCGCCGGCCGAACTGGCTGTTGGTGTGGTCGATCAGCATCAGGTCGGCGAGGATCTGCGGGCTGTCGCCGTACTTGCGCTGGACCTTGTCGATGACGACCTGCTGCTCGTCGGCCAGACCCTGCAGGGTCCGCATCGCCGCCTTGAGGACGGCCTTGGTGTCCTCCTCGGCGTCCCGGCGGACCTCCGCCAGCACGGCCGCGTGCTGGCTCTGCAGGCGCGAGTTCAGCGCACCGAGTTCGTCGCGCTGCCGCTGCGCCTGGGCGGCCGTCTCCTCAAGGGAAACGTTTCGCCTGCGCAGGGAGAGGTTCGTCCTGCGGGCTTGGAGGGAGACCCCGACTACTGCGAGCATCACCACGATGGAGACCCAGAAAAAGGGTTCCTGCACAAATGACGTCATGAAACTCTCTTCAGGTGGCATCGCGTCAGGAACTGGTCCGGACCGCCCTGCGCGGGTGGGACTGGCGGCCTGCTCCCCGCCGAAAGACACCTGTTGTTCCAGCACGTCGGTGGAGCTCTTCCGGCACGGACCTGCGGCAACGCCTATCGCGGAGTTAGCTTACTGCAACTCTTGCCATGTCAGAACAGTTGCCAATCAGGGCAGTTGGGGAGGAACTCCGCCACCTGACGACACTTCGGGGCCGACGTACCGGACATTGTGACCCCGCGTTCACCCGCACCTCACATCCGGGCCACAAACGGATTCGCACCCGGAGTGACCGGCCTGACACGCTCCGCCTCGACGCCCGCCCTCCCCCGGCCGCAGCCCCGGCCACCGACCCGGAGAACGACCCGGAGAACGACGACGGCGGGGCCGCGTCCGAAGACGCGGCCCCGCCGTCCGGGCCGTCCGGCTCCCGGTCGTCAGCGCATCGAACCCGTGCGGAGCAGGGTGCGGATGACGCGCATCGCGACGGAGAGGCTGGACAGCTCGTAGTTGTCCGAACCCCTTATGTCGTCGAGCGTGCTCTTGGCACGGTTCAGCAGGGTGGAGTTGAGCTCCGCCCAGGCGGTGTACCGCTCCTCGGGGGTCGCGCCCTCGGGGCCGCAGGCCAGGATGTCGGCGGTCAGCGCCGCGTGGGCCGCGAAGAGGTCCTCGCGGATCGCCGCGCGGGCCATCGACGACCAGCGGTCGGTCCGCGGCAGCTCGATGATGCGGTCGAGCAGGTGGGTGATCTGCAGGCGGTCGGCCAGGTCGTAGTACAGCTCGGCGACCTCGGCGACGTCCTTGCCGGACCGGTCCGCGACCTCGGTGAT
The DNA here is from genome assembly GCF_040298365.1 of Kitasatospora sp. NPDC001603. NCBI lineage: Bacteria > Bacillati > Actinomycetota > Actinomycetes > Kitasatosporales > Streptomycetaceae > Kitasatospora > Kitasatospora sp. NPDC001603. The sequence continues at coordinate 27,526 of NZ_JBEPAA010000078.1, read as the reverse complement.
GTCCAGGGTCGGGAAGGTCGAGGACAGACCCGCGATCCGGGTGGCCAGCTCCTCCGGCACGCCGGCCGCGGCGAGCTCGCCGTAGACCGACTCGAACCAGGCCAGGTCCTCGCCGCGCAGCGGCTTGGGCAGCGAGCCCCAGACCTGGTTGACCCGGTCGTGGAAGAACTCGATGGTGCCGGCGATGTCGAGCGGCTGGCGGCGGTTGTTGAGCATCCACCGGGTGGCGCGCTCGACGAGCCGGCGCGAGTGCAGCCGCATCCTGGTCTGGGCGCCGGCCGGGACCCGGTTGTCCAGGGCCTCGATCTCGGACCAGATCTGCTCCAGGCTGAAGACGGCCCGCGCGGCGGTGTGCGTCCGGGCGATCTCCTCATACGTGGCGCCGGTCTCCTCCTTCAGCCGGAAGGCGAAGGTGCAGCCACCGCGGTTGATCGTGTCGTTGACGATCAGCGTGGTGATGATCTCGCGGCGCAGCGCGTGGTTGTCGATCGCCTCGGCGAACCGGGCCCGCAGCGCGCTGGGGAAGTACTCGTGCAGCGCGGTGCGGAAGAACGGGTCGTCGGGCAGCTCGGTGGCGAGCAGCTCGTCGGCCAGGGTGATCTTGGTGTAGGCGAGCAGCACCGACAGCTCGGGCTGCGAGAGGCCGCGGCCGTTCTGCTGGCGCTCGCGGATCTGCCGCTCGGTGGGCAGGAACTCCAGCCCGCGGTCGAGCCGGCCGTCGCGCTCCAGGCGGTTGATCATCCGGGAGTGGACGTTGACCATGCTGGTCGCCTGGGCGACGGCGTTGGCCAGCACCACGTTCTGCGCGTAGTTGTTGCGCAGCACCAGGTGGCCGACCTCGTCGGTCATCTCGGCGAGCAGCTGGTTGCGCTGCTTGACCGTCATGTCGCCGTCCCCGACGACCTGGTTGAGCAGGATCTTGATGTTGACCTCGTGGTCCGAGGTGTCCACCCCGGCCGAGTTGTCGATGGCGTCGGTGTTGATCCAGCCGCCGGCGCCCTGCGGGCCGCCGGACGCCGCGTACTCGATCCGGCCGAGCTGGGTGCAGCCGAGGTTGCCGCCCTCGCCGACGACCCGGACCCGCAGCTGCTCGCCGTTGACCCGGATCGCGTCGTTGGCCTTGTCGCCGACCTCGGCGTTGGTCTCGGTGGAGGCCTTGACGTAGGTGCCGATGCCGCCGTTCCAGAACAGGTCGACCGGCGCCTGGAGGATCCGCTTCATCAGCTCGGCCGGGGTGAGCCGGCTCTCCTCGACGCCGAGCGCGGCCCGCACCTGCGAGGTCAGCTGGATCGACTTGGCGCTGCGCGGGAAGACCCCGCCGCCGGTCGAGATCAGCGACTTGTCGTAGTCGTCCCAGGAGCTGCGCGGCAGCTCGAAGAGGCGGCGGCGCTCGGCGTACGAGACGGCCGCGTCCGGGTTGGGGTCGAGGAAGATGTGCCGGTGGTCGAAGGCGGCGACCAGGCGGATGTGCTCGCTGAGCAGCATGCCGTTGCCGAAGACGTCACCGGACATGTCGCCGATGCCGACGACGGTGAAGTCCTCGGACTGGGTGTCGTGGCCGAGCTCGCGGAAGTTGCGCTTGACCGACTCCCAGGCGCCGCGGGCGGTGATGCCCATGCCCTTGTGGTCGTAGCCGGCCGAACCGCCGGAGGCGAACGCGTCGCCCAGCCAGAAGCCGTACGACTCGGCGACGCCGTTGGCGATGTCGGAGAAGGTCGCGGTGCCCTTGTCCGCGGCGACGACCAGGTAGGTGTCGTCCTCGTCGTGGCGGACCACGTCGGCCGGGTGGACGACCTCGCCGCCCTTGAGGTTGTCGGTGATGTCCAGCAGCGCCGAGATGAAGGTCTTGTAGGACGAGATGCCCTCGGCCAGCCAGGCGTCCCGGTCCACCGACGGGTCCGGCAGCTGCTTGGCGACGAAGCCGCCCTTGGCGCCGACCGGCACGATGACGGTGTTCTTCACCATCTGCGCCTTGACCAGGCCCAGGATCTCGGTGCGGAAGTCCTCACGCCGGTCGGACCAGCGCAGACCGCCGCGGGCGACCTTGCCGAAGCGCAGGTGCACGCCCTCGACCTGCGGCGAGTACACCCAGATCTCGAACGCGGGGCGCGGGGCCGGCAGGTCCGGGATGGCCTTCGGGTCGAACTTCATCGACACGTAGGAGTGCCAGGCGCCCGCTTCACCGGTGTGCTGGAAGAAGTTGGTGCGCAGGGTGGCCTTGATGAGGTGCAGGAAGGAGCGCAGGATGCGGTCCTCGTCCAGCGAGGCGACCTCGTCCAGCGCGCCGGACAGCTCCTCCAGGATGGCGTCGGTCAGCTCGGCCGCGCCCAGCTGGTGGCTGGGGCTCAGCCGGGCCTCGAAGAGGTTGACCAGCAGCCGGGTGCTGTGGGTGTTGTTGCGGAGCGCGTCCTCCATGTAGTCCTGGGAGAACGTCGAGCCCGCCTGGCGCAGGTACTTGGCGTACGCGCGCAGCATCATCGCCTGGCGCCAGGTCAGCCCGGCGGTCAGCACCAGCTCGTTGAAGCCGTCGTTCTCGGCCTTGCCGGTCCAGGTGGCGGCGAAGGTCTCCTGGAAGCGGTCGCGCGCCTCGTCGGTCAGCTCGACGGCCTCGCGCAGCCGCAGGCCGAAGTCGTAGACCCAGGCGGTGGTCTGGTCCGAGCGGGTCAGCGCGTAGGGGTGCTCGTCGAGCACCTCGACGCCCAGGCGCTGCAGGACCGGCAGGACCTCGGTCAGCGAGATCGGGCCGCCGACCCGGTAGATCTTGAAGCGGCGCTCGTCGTCGCCCGCGCCGACCGGCTGGTACAGGTTGAGGCGGAAGTCGCCCTCGCCGTGCAGCGACTCGATCTGCTTGAGGTCGGCGACGGCGGTGCGCGCGGTGAAGTCGGCGCGGTAGCCGTCGGGGAAGGCGTTGGCGTACTTGCGGGACAGCTCGGCGGCCCGCTCCTCGCCCAGCTCCAGGTGCAGCTGGTCGTTGAAGCCGTCCATCCAGAACCGGGCGGCCTCGGCGAGCTTGCCCTCGATCCGCTCGATCTCGGCGTCGGTCAGGTGCGGCAGCTCGCTGCCGGGGGTGACCCGGACGACGAAGTGCAGTCGGGTCAGCACGGACTCCGTCGACCAGACCGTGTAGTCGATCGAGGCGCCGTTGAGCTCCTGCATCAGGATGTCCATCAGGCGCAGCCGGATGCGGGTGGTGTAGCGGTCGCGCGGCAGGTAGACCAGCGCGGAGAAGTAGCGCCCGTACTCGTCCTGGCGCAGGAAGAGCCGCAGCCGGCGGCGCTCCTGGAGGTAGAGCACGCTGGTGGCGATCTGGAGCAGTTCCTCGGCCGGGGTCTGGAAGATCTCGTCCCGGGGGAAGGTCTCCAGGATCTGCACCAGGTCGCGGCCGTCGTGGCTCTCGGTGGAGAAGCCGGAGCTGAGGACGACGTCCTGGACCTTGCGGCGGACCACCGGGATGCGGCTGACCGACTCGGTGTAGGCGGCGGCCGAGAACAGGCCGAGGAAGCGGCGCTCGCCGACGACCTCGCCGTTGGCGTCGAACTTCTTCACGCCGACGTAGTCGAGGTAGGCCGGGCGGTGCACGGTGGAGCGGCTGTTGGCCTTGGTGAGGACGAGCAGCTTCTTCTCGTGGGCCTTGGCGCGCACCGGCGCGGAGAGCCGGCCGAAGGCCTCGCTGACCGGGTGGTGGTCGTCGTCGTGGCTGAGCGGGTCGGAGCGCAGGATGCCGAGGCCGGTGCCGGCGACGGCCTTCAGGACCTCCTCGCCCTCGTGCTCCACCAGGTCGTACTCGCGGTAGCCGAGGAAGGTGAAGTGGTCGTCGGCCAGCCAGCGCATCAGCTCCCAGGCCTCGCCGACCTCCTGCTCGGGCAGGTGGGCCGGGGGCTCCTCGGCGAGCTCGTCGGCGAGCCGCAGCGCGGACTCGCGCATCTTCGTCCAGTCCTCGACGACCTCGCGGACGTCGCCCAGGACCCGGCGCAGGTCGGCCTCGATCGCGCGGAGGTCCTCGCGGTCGGTCTCGCGGTCGACCTCGATGTGCATCCAGGACTCGACGACGGCGTCGGCGGGCCACTCGGCGCCGGCGGCCTGGCTGCGGGCGCAGGCGTCGATGTCCAGGATCTCCAGCAGCTTGCCGGTGATGTCACGGCGGACGACCAGCTGGGGGTGGATCACGATGTGGATCGCCCGGTCCTGGCGGGACAGCTCGTTGGTGACCGAGTCGACCAGGAAGGGCATGTCGTCCGTGACGACCTCGACCACGGTGTGGCCGCAGGACCAGCCGTTCTCCTCCACCGACGGGGTGTGCACGCGGACCTCGGCGGTGCCCTGCGGGCGCTTGAGGCCGAGGCGGTAGTGGGAGGCGGCCGCGCCGTACACGTCGACCGGGTCGCGGTCGACCAGGTCCTCGGGCGCGGTGTGGAGGTAGTAGTGGTGCAGGTACGCGGTCAGAGCGCCGTTGCTCAGACCCTCCCCCGGCGCCGCTCCCCCCACCTGGCTGTTCTCAGCGGCTGCTGCTGCCTTCGTGAGCAGTTCGGCCTTGGCTGCGTCCAGCTTGGTCTGCATGACTTCTTGGCTCCTGTCGCGCGCCGTTGCGTGACTCGGTGGTGTGTGGTCTCACCGCCGGGTCCACCGCAATCCTGCCGCACCAACCGGCTGAAAGGTCTCCATGGCGCGCATGAAACACCTCCGCAGCGGGTAGGACGAGACGTTCGGCCTGCAGCCACCCGACGACGCCAGCCAGCCTAACGGGCCGATTCGAAGGTGTCAGGGGACAGGGAGGCGCAATCCTGCAGGAAGATCCCGCCGTCCTGGACACCATGTCCAATCCGACCCGCCGTGTTCGCCATCAGCCCATATGCGGGTGAACATACGTGGTCGGCGGGACGAAGGTCTCCTTGATCGACCGCGCCGAGGTCCAGCGCAGCAGGTTCTGGGCGGCGCCGGCCTTGTCGTTGGTGCCGGAGGCCCGGCCGCCGCCGAACGGCTGCTGGCCGACCACTGCGCCGGTCGGCTTGTCGTTGATGTAGAAGTTGCCCGCCGCGAAGCGCAGCTCCTCCACCGCCTGTGCGATGGCGTAGCGGTCCTGCGCGATCACCGCACCGGTGAGGCCGTACGGCGCGCCCGAGTCCACCCGTCGGAGGACGTCTTCCCAGCGGGAGTCCTCGTAGACGTGGACGGCCAGGATCGGTCCGAAGTACTCGGTGCGGAAGATCTCGCCCCGGTGGTCGGAGGAGACCAGCACGGTGGGGCGGACGAACCAGCCGATCGCGTCGTCGTACTGCCCGCCGGCCGCCAGCTCCACCGTCGGGTCGGCCTTGGCCCGGTCGATCGCGTCGCGGTTCTTCTCGAAGGCGCGCCGGTCGATCAGCGCGCCCATGAAGTTGGACAGGTCGGTGACGTCGCCGACGGCCAGCCCGTCCACCTCGGCCAGGAACTCGTCCTTGATCGTCTGCCAGAGGCTGCGCGGCAGGTAGGCCCGGGAGAGCGCCGAGCACTTCTGGCCCTGGTACTCGAAGGCGCCGCGGATCAGCGCGGTCCGCACGATCGCCGGGTCGGCCGAGCGGTGGGCGAGCAGGAAGTCCTTGCCGCCGGTCTCGCCGACGATCCGCGGGTACGTCCGGTAGCCGCCGATGTTGGCGCCGACGGTCTGCCAGAGCGACTGGAAGGTGGCGGTGGAGCCGGTGAAGTGCAGCCCGGCGAGGGCGGGGTCGGTGAGTGCCACCTGGGAGAGCTGCTGCCCGTCGCCGGTCACCATGTTGATCACCCCGGGCGGCAGGCCGGCGGCCTCCAGCAGGCGCATCAGGTAGTACGCGGCCAGGGTCTGGGTGGGCGCCGGCTTCCAGACCACGGTGTTGCCCATCAGGGCCGGCGCGGTCGGCAGGTTGCCCGCGATCGCGGTGAAGTTGAACGGGGTGACCGCGTAGACGAAGCCCTCCAGCGGGCGGTGGTCGGTGCGGTTCCACACCCCGGGCGAGGAGATCGGCTGGTCGGCCAGGATCTCGCGGGCGAACCGCACGTTGAACCGCCAGAAGTCGATCAGCTCGCAGGCGGAGTCGATCTCGGCCTGCTGGACCGTCTTGGACTGGCCCAGCATGGTGGCCGCGTTGAGGGTCGCCCGCCAGGGGCCGGCCAGCAGGCCGGCGGCGCGCAGGAAGACCGCCGCCCGGTCGTCGAAGGACAGCCCGCGCCACTCGCGCCCGGCCGCCAGCGCCGCGTCCACCGCGGCCCGGGCGTCCTCCCGGGTGGCGTTGCCCAGCACGCCCAGCTTCGCCGCGTGGTGGTGCGGCTGGACGACCTCGATCCGCTCGCCGCCGCCGAACCGCTGCTCGCCGGCGATGGTCATCGGCAGCGGGATCTGCTCGGCGGCCAGCTCGTCCAGCCGGCGCACCAGCCCGGTCCGCTCCGGGCTGCCGGGCGCGTACCCGTGCACCGGCTCGTTGCCCGGGGTCGGGACCTGGGTGACTGCGTCGATGGGCATGGCGGCTCCGCTCGTCGTCCTGATGGCCTGGCGTCAATCCAGACTGACGAGCGGAGGGCCGGTTCGCCCGCTCGGACACGCCACCGGTGGACGTGGTTCGCGCCACGTCCGGGCGCCGGGCCACCGGGCCGGACTCAGCCGACCAGGCTCGCGGCCAGCTCGACGGCCTCGGCCAGGCTGTCCACCACCGGGACGCCCACCGGCTCCAGCTTCGCCCGGGTGTGCGAGCCACCGGTGTACAGCACCGCGTGCGCACCCGCGCTCAGCGCCGCCAGCGCGTCGTCCGCGGCGTCGCCGATCAGCACCGTGCGGGCCGGGTCCACCTGCTCGCCGAGCGCGGCCAGGTGCCTGGCCAGGTGCTCCGCCTTCTGGCCGCCGGCGGGCCCGCTGCGGCCGTCCACCCGGAGGAAGTGACCGGTCAGGCCGAAGCCGTCGACCACCGGCAGCAGCTTGTGGTGCTCGTACATCGACAGCAGGGACTGGCTGTGCCCGGCCTCCCCCCAGCCGCTCAGCAGCTCCAGCACGCCCTCGGTCAGCCCGCAGGCCACGCTCAGCTCCAGATAGCGGTCGTGGAAGACGTCGTCGAGCCGCAGCCACTCGGCGTCGGAGGGCATCCGGCCGAGCAGCCGCTGGTAGAAGCGGGGAATCGGGATCTCGTACTGCTCGCGGTACTCCTGCATGGTCATCGGGCCGATGCCGATGGTCGCGAACGCGGCGTTGCTCGCGCCGAGCACCGCCTCCATGTCGTGGAAGAGCGTGCCGTTCCAGTCCCAGACGATATGAGTGCGCACGCAGGGAACGGTAACCCCGGTCACCGACGAAGCGGTACGACGGGGTGGCCGGGGCCCGGCGGGCGGGGGGCGCGAGGCGGGCCGCTCAGGCCGCCCCGGGCCGGGCTCAGGCCGGGCTCGGGCCGGGCTCAGGCAGCAGGGCGGCGATCTCCTGGGTGGCGAACCAGAGCAGCTCGTGGTCCTCGGCACCGTCCACGGTGAACTGGGCGTCCTGATCGCCCTCGTCGGCCGCGGCGACGGCCGCGACCGCCGCCTCGACGTCCGCGACCACGTCCTGGTCGGCCACGTCCGCGTGCACCGCGGCCGCCTTCGCCAGCCGCACCGGCCCGGCCAGCACCACCCGGCCCAGCGAGGCCTGGTCCTGGTACTCGTCGCCGGGGAACGGCCGCACCGCTGAGTCGGCGACGTCCAGCGCCACCACCACCCGGCGGCGCGGCGCCTGCGGGTCGGCGGCCAGCAGCCGCAGCGAGGACTGCGCGGCCCGGTTCAGCGCCGCGTACTCCAGCTCTTCGAGGTCGTCACTGACGTACCACTCGCGCAGCGCGGGGGTCACGGCGTACGCCGCGGACTGCTCCAGGGCGCCGCCCGGGTGCGCCGCCGCCAGGCCGGTCAGGGTGGTGGGCACGTACACGCGCATCGGTGGCACTCTCCGGTTCGTCCAGCGGCACAGCTTCCAGCGCCCCAAGAATAAGCGCCGGGGTGGCATCCGTGATCACGCGCTCACTCCCGCCCGCACCCCCGGCTCCCGGCGACGGCGCCGCGCACCGCCGGCGCCGCCGGGAACCGGGCCGGCCGGCGGCCCTGCGGCGTACCGGACACGGCCGCTGACCACCCGGGGCGCCGACCGAGTCACCGCACGCGAGGGGACCGGGCGCCCCCGGCGGCCGGGCACGCCCTCGACCCGAGCACGCGCCCCCGACCGCCACGACCCGCCGCACGCGCTGCGGACCAGCCGGGCGACCGCCCGCGCGCGGGCCGGATCACCGCACGCCGTCCAGGGCCGCCCGGCTGGTCCGCAGCGCGCTCTCCAGCACCGCTTCGCGCCGGGCCGGGTCCATCATGTTCGGGCCCATCACCGTCAGGTCCGCCAGGGTCGGCGCGAGCAGGTGCACCCGGACGCCGCTCGCCCGCAGCAGCCGGGTCTCCCGCATCAGCTGCCTGGTCACCGCCCGGCGGTAGCGGCCGACCAGTTGGGCGAGCACCCCGCGCGGGCGGTCCCGGGCGCGCCACTCGCGCAGCGCCGCCACGGTGCCGCGACCGGGCTCGGCGCGCCCGCGCGGGTGCAGCCGCAGCGCCATCGGGGCGAGCACGAACACCTCGTCCAGACCGCGGCCGAGCATCAGATCGGCGTTGGTGGCCGACCAGCAGCCGCCGTCCACGTACGCCGAGCCGTTCACCCGGACCGGGGCGAACCAGCCGGGGATCGCGCAGGAGGCCATCACCGCGTCGGCGACGGCGGCGGCCGGCGCGCCCGGATCGCCGAAGACCACCCGGCGACCGCCGCGGTAGTCCACCGCCGCCACCCGCAGCGGCGAGCCGGCCGGCCAGCCGTCCCCGCCCAGCAGACCGCGCACCAGCTCGCCGACGGGCTCCAGCGAGCCGCGGCCGTGCGGCGCCATCGCCGACACCATGGTCAGCAGCGGGTACTCGCGCGGGTGGCGGACGGCGTCCCGCAGCAGGCCCGGCGAGCCGATGCCGGCGCGCGGCCGCGGGGGCAGCGCCCCGCCGACCGCGGTCTCGTAGTCGAAGGCCACCCCGGCCAGCGGGCCGTCCGGGATCGGCAGACCGCGCTGGTGGTCGCGGAGCTCGCCGGTACCGACCCCACCGGCCAGCATCGCGGCGAGGATCGCGCCCGCCGACGTCCCGAGCACCACCTCGGCGCCGCCCGGCCGCCAGCCGACCGCCTCCTCGACGGCGCAGAGCGCGCCGACCGTCCACGCCGCGCCCAGCATCCCGCCACCGCCCAGCACCAGGCCGCGCCGGGGCCGGCCGTCGGCGGGCGGCGCCGACGACGACGCCCGTGTCTGCGCTACCCATGTCGTCATGCCGGCCGCCTGTCCTCGTCGGGGCGCTGTCGTGGTCCGTCCTCCACGGTTCCCGGACCGGCTCCGATCGTGCGCGCCCAGGGCCAGGCGGCGCAACGTCGCGCCCGACGGGCGCGCCGCCCGTCCCGACGGTCCGGGATGTCCCCTTTCGGGCCTTCCCACTGGCCCCGGTACGTCAACCGGGCGCCCTCCCGCCGGGCCCGGCGGCCCTTGCGGCGCCGGGTCTTTCACCCGGATAGGTGAGACCGCGGGCGGGCCCGCCGGATGCGCCGAACCCGCTTGCCGCCCCGTGCGGCACCGGGCTACCAAGGACCCCTCCGTACCCGCACCAACCGCCCGGGAGGGCCCCATGACCACCAGCCCGGTCCCCGCCGCCGCCCAGCCCGCCCCCCGACCCGCCGGGCCGGCCGCCGTACCGCCCGGCGGCCACGGCGGCCGGCCCGTCCGCCCCTCGGCCCACCCGCACCGGCCGCACCACCCCGCCGCCCGGACCGGCCACCACCCCTACGACGGCCGGCGACCGCGCCGGCCCCGGACCGCCTGCGCCGCCCCCGCCGCCCCGGGCCTCCACGCCGGGCTGAGCACACGGTTCGCCCACCAGCTGGTCGAGGTGCTCACCGGCGCCCGGCCGTCCGGCCAGCTGATGCGGCACACCAGCCTGGACGGCTACGGCCAGCTCGCCTCGCTCGTCCGGACCGGCATCCTGCGGCGCGGCGGCGCCGCCGACCGGCCCCGGCTCGGGCCGGTGCACGACCGGTCGCCCTCGCCCGACGCGATCGAGGCCTGCGTCCGCGTCGACCTCGGCAGCCGGCACCACATGGTGGCGTTCCGGCTGGAGCAGCGCGGGGCGGCCGGGCAGTGGCAGTGCACCGCCGTGGAGGCCCGGTGAACCCGCCGGCGCGGACCGTCCCGTCGCACCGCCCCCGGTCCCGGACGGGTGCCGCACCGGGCCGCGGCGGCCGGCCCGCACCAGGTGCCCACGGCGGCTTCCGCGACGGCGCCACGCGGCCCGCACGGGCCGCGTGGACCCTGCGGTCCGACCTCGCCCCGCGGTCCGACCGGTCCGCCGACGCCGTGGGCACCGGCAGCGACACCGGCACCGGCACCGGCACCGGCACAACGGCGCAGGGCGCCACCCCCCTGCGGGAGTGGCGCCCTGCGTGGCGGCGGACCGGGCGGACCGGCCCCGCCTCAGCTCTTGCGACGGCGGCCCTTGGCCGACTTGGCGGCCTTGCGGCGCTCGGCGCGGGTCAGCCCGTCGCCCTCGTCCTCCGGCGCGAGGTCCTCGAAGTCACCCTCGACGACACCGCCACCGACCTCGTCCGAGGGGGCCGTGTAGTGCAGCCGCTGCGGCTTGGGGGCCTCCAGGCCCTTGGCCTTGATCTCCGGACGGGCGGCGTCCTTCTCCAGCTTGTCGAGCAGCACCTCGGCGTCCTCGACCGGCACCTCTTCGACCTGCTGCTCGACCTGGACCTCCAGGTTGAACAGGTAGCCGACGGACTCCTCCTTGATGCCCTCCATCATGGCGGTGAACATGTCGAAGCCCTCGCGCTGGTACTCGACCAGCGGGTCGCGCTGCGCCATGGCCCGCAAGCCGATGCCCTCCTGGAGGTAGTCCATCTCGTAGAGGTGCTCGCGCCAGCGGCGGTCCAGCACCGAGAGGACGACCCGGCGCTCCAGCTCGCGCATGATCTCCGCGCCGAGCTGGTCCTCGCGGGCGCCGTACTGCCCCTGGATGTCCTCCTGGATGACCTTGGTGAGGAACTCCGGGGTGAGTCCGGCCGTGCCGCCGGCGTCCTCCTCCAGCTGCTCCAGGTCCAGGGTGACGGGGTAGAGCTGCTTCAGCGCCGTCCAGAGCTTGTCGAGGTCCCAGTCGTCCTCGTAGCCCTCGCCGGTGGCCGCCTTGACGTACGCCTCGACGGTGTCGTCCATGAAGTGGCCGACCTGCTCCTGCAGGTCCTCGCCCTCCAGGACGCGGCGGCGCTCGCCGTAGATAACCTCGCGCTGGCGGTTCAGCACCTCGTCGTACTTGAGGACGTTCTTGCGGATCTCGAAGTTCTGCTGCTCGACCTGGGTCTGCGCCGAGGCGATGGCGCGGGTGACCATCTTGGACTCGATCGGCACGTCCTCGGGCACGTTGGCCATCGAGAGCACGCGCTCGACCATGCCGGCCTTGAACAGGCGCATCAGGTCGTCGCCGAGCGACAGGTAGAAGCGGGACTCGCCCGGGTCGCCCTGACGGCCGGAACGGCCGCGCAGCTGGTTGTCGATCCGGCGGGACTCGTGCCGCTCGGTGCCGAGGACGTAGAGGCCACCGGCCGCCTTGACCTCGTCCTGCTCCGCCTTCACGGACGCCTTGGCCTTCTCCAGCGCGGCCGGGAACGCCTCCTCGTACTCCTCCGGGGTGTCCACCGGGGTGATGCCGCGCTGGGCCAGCTCGGCCGCGGCGAGGTGGTCGGAGTTGCCGCCGAGCATGATGTCGGTGCCACGGCCGGCCATGTTGGTGGCGACGGTCACGGCGCCCTTGCGGCCCGCCTGCGCGACGATCTGCGCCTCGCGCTCGTGGTGCTTGGCGTTCAGCACCTCGTGCGGGATGCCGCGCTTGCGCAGCTCCTGCGACAGGTACTCGGACTTCTCCACCGACACGGTGCCGACCAGCACCGGCTGGCCCTTCTCGTGCTTCTCGGCGATGTCCTCGACCACGGCGGCGAACTTGGCCGGCTCCGACTTGTAGATCAGGTCGGGCTGGTCGATGCGCAGCGGGTCCCGGTTGGTCGGAATGGGCACCACGCCGAGCTTGTAGATCTGGTGGAACTCGGCGGCCTCGGTGGTACCGGTACCGGTCATGCCGGAAAGCTTGTCGTACAGGCGGAAGAAGTTCTGCAGGGTGATGGTGGCCAGCGTCTGGTTCTCGTTCTGGACCTCCACCCCCTCCTTCGCCTCGATCGCCTGGTGCATGCCCTCGTTGTAGCGGCGCCCGGCCAGGATGCGGCCGGTGTGCTCGTCGACGATCATGACCTCGCCGTTCATCACGACGTAGTCCTTGTCCCGCTTGTACAGCTCCTTGGCCTTGATGGCGTTGTTCAGGAAGCCGACCAGCGGGGTGTTCACCGACTCGTAGAGGTTGTCGATGCCGAGGTAGTCCTCGACCCGGGTGACACCCTCCTCCAGCACGCCGACGGTGCGCTTCTTCTCGTCGACCTCGTAGTCGCGCTCGATCTTCAGGCGCTGCACCAGCTTGGCGAAGTCGGCGTACCACTTGGTCGCCTGGTCCGCCGGGCCGGAGATGATCAGCGGGGTACGGGCCTCGTCGATGAGGATCGAGTCGACCTCGTCGACCACCGCGAAGTTGTGGCCGCGCTGGACGAGTTCGTCCTTCGACCAGGCCATGTTGTCGCGCAGGTAGTCGAACCCGAACTCGTTGTTGGTGCCGTACGTGATGTCCATCGCGTACTGGCGCTTGCGCTCGGCGGGCGTCATGTTGCCCAGGATCACGCCGACTTCGAGGCCGAGGAAGCGGTGCACCCGGCCCATCCACTCCGAGTCGCGCTCGGCGAGGTAGTCGTTGACCGTGATCAGGTGGACGCCCTTGCCGGTCAGTGCGTTGAGGTAGGTGGGCAGGGTGCCGACCAGGGTCTTGCCCTCACCGGTGCGCATCTCGGCGACGTAGCCGAAGTGCAGCGCGGCGCCACCCATGATCTGGACGTCGTAGTGCCGCTGCCCGAGCACTCGCCGGGCGGCCTCGCGGACGGTCGCGAACGCCTCGGGGAGGATGTCGTCCAGGGACTCACCGTCCGCGATCCGCTGCTTGTACTCGTCGGTCAGCGCGCGCAGCTCGGCGTCGGTGAGGTTGACGAAGTCCTCTTCGATGGAGTTGACCTGGGCAGCAATCCGCTGCAGCTTGCGAAGGATCTTGCCTTCGCCGGCGCGCAGGATCTTGTCGAAGACGGACACTTGAGCGGGCTCCTTGCCTGTATTGGCACTGGACGACTGCACGACGGGTTTACCCCACCGCACGGGCCATCGTATGCGAGGAGTCCAACACCCCGGGAGGTGCGTCAGCACGCTATTCCCGTGTCACCCGTGCGGGCACATGGCCCGATAGCATCGCCCACCGGGGCAAAACGGTCAGCTGCCCGGGCGGTTGAGCGGTCGAGCCGGTTATTCGGATGCCCGGTTTCCTTTCTGCACGGAATAATCCGTTCATGGCAGAGCACCCCGAGCCCACCGCGCCCGACTCCGTCCCCGGCCTCCTGGTCACCGAGCGGCTGTTCCTGCGACCGCCCCGGGAATCCGACCTGGACGCGATCTTCGAGGCCTGCCAGGACCCGGAGATCCAGCGCTGGACGGTCGTTCCCAGCCCGTACCGCCGCGAGGACGCGGAGTACTTCGTCAACGACCTGGCCGTGAACGGCCGTCGCACCGGCGAGAACCTCGTCTGGTGCGTGGTCGAGCGCGCTGGTGGCGCCCTGGTCGGCGCCCAGGGGCTGGTCCGCGTCCCGGGCAGGCCGGGGACCGCCGAGGTCGGCTGGTGGGCCACCCGGGAGCACCGCGGCCGCGGGTACACCGTCGAGGCCGCCCGCGCGGTCGCCCACCACGCGATCACCGAGCTGGGCCTGCGCCGGCTGGAGTGGACGGCGTACGTGGGCAACGAGGGCTCCCGCGCGGTCGCCGAGAAGGTCGGCTTCCGCTTCGAGGGCACACTGCGCTCGTACGCCGAGCAGCGCGGCGAGTTCCGCGACTCCTGGGTCGGCGGGCTGCTCGCCACCGACCTCGCCACCGACCTCGCCACCGACCTCGCGGACTGAGCGGCCCCGTACCCCGGCTCCGTACCCCCAATCCGGAGCCCCGCCCCGCCGCCGCACCCCGCCGGCGGCCGCCGACCACGCCCCGGCGCCCGGTCCTTCCGGGCCGGGGCGTTGTCGGTGCCGCGGTCTACGCTCGCCAACATGACCGTCATGACTCCCGCCACGACCCTCGGCGCCGACGAGGCCCGCCGGATCGCCCTGCGCGCACAGGGCCTGCTCGGCGCGCCGGACCGCCGGGGCGGCGTCCGCGGAGTGCTGCGCCACCTCGGCGCCGTCCAGCTCGACACCATCTCGGTGCTGGCCCGCTCGCACGAGCTGGTCCCGTACGCCCGGCTCGGCGCCGTCGGCCGGCCCGCCGTCGACGCGGCCTACTGGGCGTCGGGAGCGAGCTTCGAGTACTGGTCGCACGCGGCCTGCATCCTGCCGATCGAGGAGTGGCCGCTCTTCGCGTTCCGCCGCCGGCGCTACCGCGAGCGCGCCCACGTCTGGGGCATGCAGGTGGACGCCGCCACCTACCGCGCCGTCCTGGCCAAGCTGCGCGACGAGGGGCCGCTCACCTCGACCGAGCTGGGCGGCGCCAAGAAGACGGCCGACTGGTGGGACTGGTCCGACACCAAGATCGCGGTGGAACGGGCCCTGGCCTTCGGCGACGTGGTCTGCACCGAGCGCCGGAGCTGGAAGCGGGTCTACGCGCTGGCCGAACAGGCCGTCCCCACCGAGCTGTTCGAGGCGGAGCCGACCGACGAGGACTGCCTGCGCACCCTGGTAGCCCAGGCCGGCGCCGCGCTCGGCGTGGCCACCCGGGCCGATCTGCTGGACTACCACCGCCTGAAGGCCGAGCAGCTGGACGCGGTGCTCGCCGACTCCGGCCTGGTCCCGGTGCGGGTCGCGGGCTGGGGCCCGGCCGGCGCCCCCGCCGCGGCCTGGGCCGATCCGGCCGCACTCGCCACCGCCCCGCGCGGTCGGCACCGCACCACGCTGCTCTCGCCGTTCGACTCGCTGGTCTGGGACCGCTCGCGCACCGAGCGGATCTTCGGCATGACGCACCGGCTGGAGGCCTACACCCCCAAGCACAAGCGGGTGCACGGCTACTTCGCGATGCCGCTGCTGGCCGGCGGGCAGCTGGTCGGCCGGGTCGATCCGGCCCGGGCGGGCGGCACCCTGGTGGCCCGTCAGGTCTCGCTGGACTCCGCGCGGCACGTCGGGGCGCTGGCGACCGCGCTGCGCGAGGCGGCCGCGTGGGTGGGCTGCGACGGCGTCCGGGTGGAGGCGCTGCACGACGAGGCGTTGCGCCCGGCGCTGGAGAAGCTGCTCGCCGACTGAGCCGGCACCGAGCCCGCGACGGGCTCCGCCGTCACCCTATTTCGAGGATCTTCTCCCGCATCGCGTAGACCACGGCCTCCATCCGGGAGTGCAGCTGGAGCTTCTCCAGGATGTTGCGCACGTGGTTCTTCACGGTGTTCTCGCTGATGAACAGCTCCTTGGCGATCTCCCGGTTGTTCATCCCGGTCGCCACCAGCTTCAGCACCTCCAACTCCCGGTCGGTCAACCGGGGTGCGGGCACCAGGTCCCGGTCGTCGGAGCGGCGCTGGATCATCGACTTGAACTCGGTGAGCAGCTTGGAGGCCATCGACGGGCTGATCTGCGACTGGCCGTCGGCGACCGCCCGGATCGCGGTGGCCACCTCGTCGGTGGAGATCTCCTTGAGCAGGTACCCGGTGGCACCCGCCTTGATCGCCTCGTAGAGGTCGGCTTCCTCGTCGCTTATCGTCAGCATGATGATCTTGGTGCTGGGGGCCACGTCCTTGATCGCGGTGCAGGCCTCGATCCCGCTGCGACGGGGCATCCGAACATCCATCAGAATGATGTCGGGCAGCAGGTCGGCGGCCTTGAGCACGGCCTCCGCGCCGTCCCCCGCCTCACCGACGACGGTGATGTCCTCCTCCTCGGCGAGCACGATCTCCAGGCCGCGGCGGAACAGCGCGTGGTCGTCCACCACCAGGACGCGGATCGGCTCCCTCCGGCGCGGGGCGTAGTCGAGGTCCTCCCCCGACCCTCGCGCCACCCCCCCGACCGGCCCCGCACCGGGCCCCAGCCCGAAGTGATCCCCCATCCGCTCCTCCCCCGTCGCCGGTCGTCGTTCGCCAATCATTCCACGCCGCAGGCGTCCTCCGGTCACCCTCCGATGCCGATTCCCTCGCACCGGGTGACCTCCCGGTGCCCGGAATCGGCCGGTCACCGGCCCGGACCGGCCCGGCGCCCGCTCCGGAGCACCCCCGAACGCCACGGAACACCCCCGAACCCGCTCGGAGCGCCCCCGAACGCCGGTGACCCCGGCGGCAGCGCCACCGGGGTCACCACTCCCACACCGCTCGGACGGTCAGTCCTCGTCGTCGGCGCCGCCGATCGCGCCGCCGGCACCGCCACCCGGCCCGGTCGTTCCGTCGGCCTTCAGGTGGATGACTCCGTAGTGGTAACCGTGCCGGCGGTAGACGACGCTCGGCAGGCCGCTGTCCTTCTCCACGAACAAGTAGAAGTCGTGGCCGACCAGTTCCATCTCGTAGAGCGCCTGGTCCAGCGCCATGGGGGCGGCCGGGTGGGTCTTCTCCCGGACCACCAGCGGGCCTTCGCCCTCCACTTCCAGGGATCCCATCATGGTCTTGCGGACGGCCCCGTTGGTCTCGTTCTCCGGCTTGGTCGTCTCGGGCAGCGCGGCCAGGGCCGCGGTCGCCTCGGCGACGCTGATGGGAGTACGGCCGTTGCCGCCCTTGTGCACCCGGCGCCGGTCCGCGGACTTGCGCAGCTGCGCGTCGAGCTTCGCCGAAGCCAGGTCGAGCGCCGCGTACGGGTCGCCGGCGGCGGCCTCGGCCCGGATCACCGGACCGCGGGTACGGAGAGTGATCTCCACCCGCTCGGACCGGTCGGCCTGACGCGGGTTGTGCTCCTTGGACACCTCGACGTCGAGGCTGATCACCTTGCCGTCGAACTTCTGGACCTTCTCCAGCTTCTCGGCCACGTGCTCGCGGAACCTCTTGGGCACCTCGGTCTTGCGGCCCTTGACGACGATGTCCACGCAGAACTCCGATCCCTCGTGCTGACGCCGATCCGGGTGCTACCGGATCGGGCTGAGACCCAGCCGGACCAGCCAATTCGATGCTGACCCTCCACCTCCGCCGCGAGCGACGAAAGCGACTGGCCCTCACCTCACTTCCTCCCCACCAGGGACGGTTGAAACCCCCTGGAGCCTCATCGAACACCTCACACGGGGTTTTCGCCTCCCCAACCGGGAATACGGGTACGACCCGAGGCTGTGGACTGGCGGTCAAGCTGTTGCACCCTGTCTACCCTCTTGCGAGTGAAGCATGGGTAAATACCTGGACAACACCCCCCGTACGGCGCATCCTGTGCTCACTCTCCGTGCCTGCCGCCGCCAGGAGCAGCCGTGCCGCCCACCGCCGTCCCCACCCGTCCACGGTCCGCCCAAGGGCCGTTCGGCCACGCACTGGCCGGTCTGCTGGAGGTGCTGCTGCCCGCCCGCTGCGCCGGCTGCGGCGCCGGCCGCACCCAGCTCTGCCCGGCCTGCCGGCACGCCCTGGCCGCCGCCCGGCCCGGCCCCACCGCGCTGCCCTGGGTGCACGCCGCCGCCCCGTACGCCGGACCGGTCCGGCAGCTGCTGCTCGCCCACAAGGAGCGCGGCGCGCTGCACCTCGCCGGGCCGCTCGGCGAAGCACTCGCCCTGGCCGTGCGCTCCTCGCTCGGGCCGCGCGCGGGGCTGAGCCCGCTGCTGCTGGTCCCGATGCCCTCGGCCCGTTCCGCCGTCCGCGCCCGCGGGCACGATCCGACGCTGCGGCTGGCCGGCGCGGCCGCCCGGTCACTGCGCCGGGCCGGAGTGGACGCCAGGGCGGCGGCCCTGCTGCGGCACACCCGGCCGGTCGCGGACCAGGCCGGCCTCACCGCCACCGAGCGCCGGCGCAACCTGCACGGCGCGCTCACCGTCCTGCCGCGGGCGGACCGCCGGCTGACCGGCCGCCGGCCGGTCCTGGTCGACGACCTGGTGACCACGGGGGCCAGCCTCGCCGAGGCCGCTCGGGCGCTGGCGTCGGCCGGGCTCCCGCCGACGGCGGCCGCCACCGTCGCGGCCGCCGTCCCGCACCGGCCCGCCGGCCGGGTGCCCCACCCCTGCGGCGGGCCCCGCCCCCGGTAGCCCCGGACCAGCTCGGACGAAGCCGGGACCGGACCGCCGGCTCAGCCGGGATAGATGAAGGAGGACGCCCGGAAGTTCAGGACGAGCTCACGCCACTGGCTGTTGACCAGCCGGTAGATCTTGCCGTCGGTGCCCTGCCGCGCGAGCACCGGCGGAGCCTGGTCCATGGTGTCGGCGGGCGCCTCCGAGGCCTGGGCCGAGGCCATCCCCTCGCCGCCCTGGGGCGGGGCCTCGCTGCTCTGCGAGCCGTCCGTACTGATGTAGTGCAGCTGCTGGAGGCGGCCCTTCTCCTTGCCCAGCACCAGCAGCTGGTCGGCCTCCGCCCAGGACACCGAGGAGACCTCGGTGATCGCGGGGGCCACCCGGCGCAGTCCGGTGATCCGCGCGGTCGGGGCGTCCTTGGTGCCGCCGTGCACCACCAGACCGAGCCAGAGCGACTGCGCCCCGCGCTGGTCCTTGAACACCAGGGCGATCCGGACGGCGTCCGAGGAGATCTTGAGGTCCTGCAGCACCTGCCCGTCGGGGCTGTCCACCGGCACCGTGACCGGGGGCTGGTTGCCGCGCACCATCACCACCCGCCGGTTCTGCGGGTCGCGGTCCACCACCCAGAGGTCGCCGCGGCCGTCCCAGCTGGGCGAGGTCAGGCCGTCCTCGTCCTTCTGCCCGGTGCGGACGGGGGTGGTGAGCACCGGCTCGGGCATGGCCTGCACGCCGTCCGCCAGCGGCACCGTGTAGAGCTGGTGGCCCTTGCCGCCGATCGCCGCGGCCCGCTCGCCGTCCCGGGCCACCGCGATCGTGCCGAGCGGGTCCCGGCCGGCCGGTTGCGGACGGCCCAGCGGGCCGCGCACCGGGTTGCCGTCGCCGGTCTCCTGAGCCTCGGTCAGGACGCCGTTGTCGGCCCGCTGGAAGAACTGCCGCTGGGAGCCGGCCCCGGTCAGCGCGCCCGGTCCGGTCTGCGGGAGGTCGCCGCGGGTCGCCTGGCAGCCGCTGTTGCGCGGGCCCTTCAGGTCCAGCTTGTCCACCTGCCCCTTGCCCTGGTCGGCGAGGGTGTAGAAGAGCTGGGTGGCCATCCGCTTGCAGAGCATCGCGCCGCCGAGGTCGACACCGGTGAGCACCACGTGGGCGGTGCGGGCCTCGTCGACGCTCACCCGCTCGACCGCGGTACCGGTCGGGAAGGCGCTCCGGGCCACCGGCGAGAGCCAGTCGGACGGCCCGGCGACCACGGCCCTGGCGGCCGAGGTCAGCGGGTCTATTCGGCGCCGCAGGTAGATCGGGTCGGCGATCAGCACGGCCGGGGAGCGCAGCGTCGCGGCCGCGGACGGGTCGTCGGCCGCGTAGAAGAAGCGGTCCACCTGGCGGTAACTGTTGCGGAAGTTGGTTTCGTTGATGAGCAGGCCGTCGGGCAGCGCGTCGATCCGCCACTCGCCGCTCTTCTTGTCCCGGACGAACGAGAACTGGAAGTCCACGTCCTTCTGGCCGTCCAGGAAGGTGTACGAGTGCTTGGCGTCCACCTCGGCCACCACCATGCCGGACACCGGGACGGCGAAGGAGGTGTCGGCCTCGGTCAGGGCCTGGACGGGCAGCGACGGGGTCGCGGAGAGCACCTGGATGCGCTCGTCCGGCTTCCACTTCGCCGCCGCCTCCTCGGTGAGGTACATCCGGGCGGTGTCGTAGCTCTCGTCCGCCGTGACGGCGTCCAGGAACCCGGCCAGCAGGTCGCGCGGCTTGGCGCCCTTGTCGGGCGCCTTCGGGAAGACCCTGACCTGAAGGTTCTTGTCCACCGAGTCCTGCGCCAGTTCGACCTTGCTGACGCCGCCGGAGTCCGGCATGGCCGCGCAGCCGCCGGCCAGCAGGGTGCCCAGCACCACGCCGGCCACCGCGGCCAGCCGCGGCTCAGTCCCGCTCGTCCCTCGCACGCTGCGACCCCTCCGTGTCCGTCCCGGCCGTGCCGTGCCCGGCCTCCGCCGGGCCCGGTTCCGCCGTCCGCTGTGCCACCGACGGCCAGCCGGGCGTCGGGTCCACCATCACCTGGGCTCCGGTGGCACCGTACCCGGCGCCGGCGGTCCGGACGTCCGAGGGGTCGGCCCGCGGGCCCTGGGGCAGCCGGCTGGTGCCCAGCCCCGGGCCGATGCTCAGCACGCCGCCGAGGCCGCTGCCGAACCCGCTGCCCCCGGAGCCCTCCGGGGTCTCCGGGACGGCCGGCTCGTCGGTGGCGGTCAGCGCGGTGGCGCCGCCCGGCCGGATCGCCCGGCGGTACGGCACGCCGTACGAGCCGAGGCCCCGGTTGTTGCGCGAGTCCTCCGGCTCCAGCCGGAACGGTGCCCGGTTGATGTCGCCGCCGCGGGTGCGCGGCAGGGTGAGCCGGAAGTGCGAGCCACCGCCGGGCTCGCCCCAGGCCTGCAGCCAGCCGCCGTGCAGGTGCGCGTCCTCGACCGCGATGGACAGCCCGAGGCCGGTGCCGCCGGTGGTCCGCACCCGGGACGGGTCGGCCCGCCAGAAGCGGTGGAAGACCCGGGACGCCTCGCCGGGCTTGAGCCCGATGCCGTAGTCGCGCACGCCGACCGCGACGGCGCCGTCCGCCGAGCCCAGCCGGACCACGACGTCCCGGCCCTCGCCGTGCTCCAGCGCGTTGACCACCAGGTTGCGCAGGATGCGCTCGATCCGGCGGGAGTCGACCTCCGCCAGCACCGGTTCGCCGTCGCCGCGGATCACCACGGCGCTGCCCTTGGCCTGGGCCAGCGGGTCGGCGGCCTCCACCACCCGGGTGACGATCTCGCGCAGGTCGACCGGCTCGGCGTCCAGGATCGCGGCGCCGGCGTCGAAGCGGCTGATCTCCAGCAGGTCGGCGAGCAGCGACTCGAAACGGTCCAGCTGGCCCTGGAGCAGCTCGGCCGAGCGGGCCGCCATCGGGTCCAGGTCCTCGCGGCTGTCGTAGATCAGGTCGGCGGCCATCCGGACGGTGGTCAGCGGGGTGCGCAGCTCGTGCGAGACGTCGGAGACGAACCGCCGCTGCACCCGGGAGAGCTCCTCGAGCTGGCGGATCTGCGCCTGCAACGCGTTCGCCATCCGGTTGAAGGACTCGCCGAGGCGGGCGATGTCGTCCGTCCCGGTGACCTTCATCCGCTCTTCCAGGTGGCCCGCGGCCAGCCGCTCCGAGATCCCGGCGGCCATCCGGACCGGGGTGACCACCTGGCGCACCACCAGCCAGGCGATCCCGCCCATCAGGATCACCACGAAGACCCCGGCCGTGGCGAGGGTCCCGGTGACCAGGTCGAGGGTGTCCGTCTCCTGGCCGAAGGAGAAGATGTAGTACAGCTCGTAGGAGACGCCGTTGGGGCCGGTGAACTGCATGCCGATGGCCAGTCCGGGCTCGGTCCGCCCCGCGCTGTCCACGCGGTGGATCCGCGTCGGCTGGTCGAAGATCTGGCCGGGCTCCGCCGAGACCCTGGCCCGCAGCGTGTCGGGGATGCTGATCGGCGAGATGTCACCGGTGTAGCGCGGTCCGAGGCCGGCCGTCTCCGGCGAGACCGTCTTGCCGCCGCGCACCACCGCGATCACCGAGTAGACGTTCTGGCCGCTGGCCGCGAGGTCGCCGACCTGGTTGAGCAGCCAGGTACCGGTCTCCTCGACGGCCTGGTCGGCGGGTGCGCCGACCTTGAGCCGCAGGTCCTTGGCCTCGTCGATCTTCTTCTGCTCGGTCTGGAAGCCGGCCCGGGCCTGGCTGTGCGCCGAGTCCCGCTTGGTGCCCAGCAGCCCGTTGCGCACCTGGGCCACCACCACCACGCCCAGGACCAGGACCACCACGACGGAGAGCATCAGGGTGGCCGCGACCACCCGCAGCTGGATGGAACGGCGGTACAGCGCCGAGACCCGGTGCAGGGGCCGGCGCAGCTGACGGGTCACCGGCGCGAGCAGTGCGGCGGGCCCGCGACGGCGGCGGCTGCGCGTGGTCGAGCTCAGCACGTCACCGCGCACGGCGGAGCCCCCGTCGGTCGAGGACTCCGACGGGGTGTCGTCAGCCTGGTACGTCACGTCAGCTGGGTCCGGCCTTGTAGCCGACGCCACGGACGGTCACCACGATCTCGGGACGCTCCGGGTCCTTCTCGATCTTGGACCGGAGCCGCTGGACGTGGACGTTGACCAGTCGGGTGTCCGCCGCGTGGCGGTAGCCCCAGACCTGCTCCAGCAGCACCTCCCGGGTGAACACCTGCCAGGGCTTGCGGGCCAGTGCGACGAGCAGGTCGAACTCCAGCGGGGTCAGCGGGATGCCCCGGCCGTCCCGCTTGACGGAGTGGCCGGCCACGTCGATCACCAGATCGCCGATGGTCAGCTGCTCGGGAGTCGGCTCCTCGGCACGGCGAAGTCGGGCACGTACCCGGGCCACCAGCTCCTTGGGCTTGAACGGCTTGGTGACATAGTCATCGGCACCCGATTCCAGACCGACCACGACGTCGACCGTGTCGGTCTTCGCGGTCAGCATGACGATCGGGATGCCGGACTCCGCCCGGATCTGCCTGCAGACATCGATGCCGTCCCGTCCGGGCAGCATCAGGTCCAGCAGGACCAGATCGGGCTTGGTCTCCCGGAACGCGGCTAGTGCCTTGTCCCCATCCGCGACGAAAAACGGCTCAAAACCCTCACCACGCAGCACAATGCCGAGCATCTCGGCCAGTGCGGAGTCGTCATCAACGACGAGGACGCGTCCCTTCATGCGTCCATCTTCTCATTACCGGATTGTGACCTGCCGCACAGCAGTCCCTTTGCTCCAGAACGGCCAAGTGGCAGCCCGGCGAATTCCGGCCATACCGGACGAATGACCTGGCCCGAACCGGCCCCTCCGGCCCCACCGGTCACCCCCGGACCGCGTCCGGACCGCGTCCCGCCCGCCCGACGGCCTCCCGTTGCCGTTCAGCAACCGGATACCCCTGGGGGCCGTCCGACCACCATGGCACGATGGGCGCTGCGCGCGGGTGAAGATCCACCCGGCCCCGCGAACCCTGACGCCCCTCCGAGGAGCAGTGATGACCGACACCCCGGGCTGGGCCTCGCCCAGCTCGTCCGAGCCGTCCCGCGACGACAACCGGCCCCCGGCCGACACGTCCGCCGCCGCGCCCGGGCCGTCGGTACCACCCCAGGCCGCGCCCCCCGCCTGGGGCGCCGGCTACGGCGGCCCCGGACCGGGCGGCCCCCAGTACGGCGGCCAGGGCCCGCACGGCCCCCACGGCCAGTACGGCTGGGGCGCCCCGGTCAGCCCCAAGCCGGGCATCATCCCGCTGCGCCCGCTCGGCCTCGGCGAGATCCTCGACGGAGCCGTCTCCACCATCCGCACGCACTGGCGCACGACGCTCGGCCTCTCGCTCGGCGTCGCCGTCGTCGAGCAGGCCGCCGTCACCGGCACCCAGCTGGCCGTGCGGGGCGACACCGGCGACCTCACCCCGGTGATCTCCGCCCTGGTGAGCCTGCCGGTGACCATGCTGCTCAGCGTGGTCGCCGCCGCCCTGCTGACCATGGTGGTGAGCCGCGCCATCCTCGGGCAGTCCGCCACCATCCGCGACGCCTGGCGGGACGCCCGCCCCCGGCTGCTCCAGCTGACCGGCCTCACCCTGCTGACCGCCCTGATCGGCGCCGGCGTGGTGCTGATCGGCTTCGCCCCGATGATCGGCTACCTGCTGACCGGCGCGGACGAACCCGCCATCGCGGGCCTGCTCTTCGTGGTCGGCCTGCTCAGCATCCCGGTCGCGATCTGGATCTGGATCCAGCTCAGCCTGGCCGCCCCCGCCCTGATGCTGGAGAAGCAGGGCGTCATCACGGCGCTCTCCCGCTCGCGCCGGCTGGTCCGCGGCTCCTGGTGGCGGCTGTTCGGGATCAACCTCCTCAGCCAGGTCCTGGCCGGCATCGTCGCCGGGATCATCAGCGTGCCGTTCACGATCGTCGGCCTGGCCCTCGGCTTCGACGACCTCGTCGGCCAGGTCGACGCGGGCGACCCGGCCACCCTGCCCACCGCCGTCCTGATCACCACCGCGATCGCGGGCGTGATCGCCTCCACCGTCACCATCCCGTTCACCGCCACCATCGGCGTGCTGCTCTACGTCGACCAGCGGATCCGGCGCGAGGCCCTGGACATCGAGCTCGCCCGCGCCGCGGGCCTGACCGAGTACGGCGGCACCGGCTGGGGCGACCAGGCCGGCCAGAACCCGGCGAGGCTCTGAACCGGATGCCGAACTGGGGGGAGAGGACGCTGGCGGCGAGCGGCGCCCCGGTCACCGTTCCACGTGACCCGGCCCGCGACGCCGCCCGCGACGAACTGCTCAACGCCGAGTACCACCGGCACGACCCGAGCCTGCAGCAGCGGGTCTACGACTGGGTCATGGACCGGATCGACGACGCGCTCACCACCATCGCCGGCGACGGCACCAGCGGCACCACCGGACTGATCCTCTTCCTGGTGATCGCCGTGCTGATTGCCGCCGCCCTCTGGTGGCGGTTCGGCGCGCCCAAGCGGGCCGCCCGCACCGTGCTCGACGTCTTCGGCACCGCCGGACCGCGCAGCGCCGACCAGTACCGGGCCGACGCCGAACAGCACGCCGCGGCCGGCCGGTGGACGGAGGCCGTCCGCGAGCAGATGCGCGCCCTCGTCCGGGCCCTGGAGGAGCGCACCCTGCTCGACGCCCGGCCCGGCCGCACCGCCGACGAAGCCGCCGCCGAGGCCGGCCGAGCCCTCCCGGCGCACGCCGACGCCCTCCGCGCCGCGGCCCGCACCTTCGACGACATCGCCTACGGCGACCGCACCGCCGACCGCAGCGCGTACCAGCTGCTGCGCGACCTCGACCAGACCCTGGAACGCGCCCGCCCGGCGTTCGCCCCGGCCGCGGGAGGAGCGGCATGACCAGCCCCACCCCCGGTCCGGCCGCTCCGCCGGCCCCCGGCGGGCCGCCGCCCGCCGCACCGCCCGTACCCGCCGCCGCACCGCCGTCCGCCGCTCCGCCGCAGACCGCGCCCGCGGCCGGGCCCGCCGCGTCCAGCAGCCTCGCGCCCACCGGCCGCGGCCTCTGGCACCGCTCCCGCTGGTACCTGCTCACCGCCGTGCTCCTGCTGCTCGCCGCCGCCGTGCTGGCCGGGCTCAACCAGGACCGCCGCTACCCCCCGCTCGACCCGCGCTCCTACGACGCCTCCGGCTCCCACGCCGTCGTCGCGCTGCTCCAGCGCCAGGGCCTCGACGTCGACGTCACCGCCGACCTCCCCGCCCGCTCCACCGGCAACGACACCCTCGTCGTCCCCGAACCCGACCTGCTCGGCCCCGACCAGCTGCGCGCCCTCGCCGCCGCCCGGCACGGCCGGCTGGTCCTCGTCTCCCCCGGCCCCGCCGCCCTCAGCGCGCTCGCCCCCGGCGTCCGCCCCTCCGAGGAGGGCGGCGGCGCCCCCTACGCCGCCGTCCGCAGCACCGCCGCCCAGTGCGCGCTCACCGAGGCCGTCCGGGCCGGCACCGCCCACCTCGGCGGCCTGCTGTACACCGCCGGCAGCCGCGGCGAGGGCTGCTACCCGCGCGGCCACGGCTACCCGCTGGTCGCCGTCCGGACCGGCCAGGGCACCGACGTCGTCGTCCTCGGCAGCGGTGACTTCCTCAGCAACGAGCTGATCAAGAAGGACGGCAACGCCTCGCTCGCGCTCGGCCTGCTCGGCTCGCAGCCCCGCCTCACCTGGCACCTGCCGGACTACACCGCCCCGCTCGGCGACAGCGTCGGCGACAAGCGGTTCACCGACTACATCCCCGACGGCTGGCGCTGGGCCGCCGTCCAGCTCGGCATCGCGACCCTGCTGGCCGCGCTCTGGCGGGCCCGCCGGCTCGGCCCGGTCATCAGCGAGAACCTGCCCGTCGTGGTCCGCGCCGCCGAGACCACCGAGGGCCGCGCCCGCCTCTACCGCCGGGCCAGGGCCCGGGGCCGCGCCGCCGACGCCCTGCGCCGCGCCGCCGCCCACCGCCTCGCGCCCGTCCTCGGCGTGCCGCCCACCGGCGGCGCACCCGACGCCACCGCGCTCTGCGCGGCCGTCCTCGACCGCCTCCCCGACCGACCCGCCGGGGACGTACGGGCCCTCCTCTACGGCCCGCCCCCGACCGACGACGCCGCGCTGCTGCGGCTCGCCGACGACCTCGACGCCCTCGAAAGGCAGGTACGGAAGCCGTGACCGAACAGGCCACCGCCACCCCCGTCTCCACCCCCGGCACGGCGACCGGCACCCCCGGGACCACCGACGACCCGCGCCAGGCGCTCACCGCCCTGCGCGCCGAGATCGCCAAGGCCGTGGTCGGCCAGGACGCCGCCGTCACCGGCCTGGTCGTCGCCCTGCTCTGCGGCGGCCACGTGCTACTGGAGGGCGTCCCCGGCGTCGCCAAGACGCTGCTGATCCGCACCCTGTCCACCGCGCTCAGCCTGGACACCAAGCGGATCCAGTTCACCCCCGACCTGATGCCGGGCGATGTCACCGGCTCCCTCGTCTACGACGCCCGCACCGCCGAGTTCTCCTTCCAGCCCGGCCCGGTCTTCACCAACCTGCTGCTCGCCGACGAGATCAACCGCACCCCGCCGAAGACCCAGGCCGCCCTGCTGGAGGCCATGGAGGAGCACCAGGTCACCGTCGACGGCTCGCCCCGCGCGCTGCCGGTCCCGTTCCTGGTCGCCGCCACCCAGAACCCGGTCGAGTACGAGGGCACCTACCCGCTGCCCGAGGCCCAGCTCGACCGCTTCCTGCTCAAGCTGATCCTGCCGCTGCCCGACCGCGACCAGGAGTTCCAGGTCCTCGCCCGGCACGCCAGTGGCTTCGACCCGCGCAACCTCGCCGCGGCCGGCGTGCGCCCGGTCGCCGGCCCCGAACACATCACCGCCGCCCGCGAGCAGATCGCCAAGCTCACCGTCTCGCCCGAGGTGCTCGCCTACATCGTCGACCTCTGCCGGGCCACCCGGCAGTCCCCGTCGCTCTCGATCGGCGTCTCCCCCCGTGGCGCCACCGCCCTGCTCGGCGCCTCCCGCGCCTGGGCCTGGCTGGCCGGCCGCGACTACGTCACCCCCGACGACGTCAAGGCACTCGCCCTGCCGACCCTGCGGCACCGCGTCGCGCTGCGCGCCGAGGCCGAGATGGAGGGCGTCACCGCCGACTCCGTCATCCAGGCGGTCCTGGCCCAGACGCCCGCCCCCCGCTGACCGCCCCCC
>NZ_JBEPAA010000077.1:0-38704 GCF_040298365.1 Kitasatospora sp. NPDC001603 | reverse complement strand
GAGGACGCCAAGGGGAGGGGCTGGGCCGTGGGCGCCGGCGTGCTGGTGGTGGCGCGGTGGCGGCCTCGGCGACCGGCTCGGCCGTCGCCTTGGCCCGCGAGCGGGTCCGCTTCACGGCCGGCTTCCCCTCGGACTTCTCCGCGGTCTGCGCGGCGGCGGCCGGAGCGGCGGCCTCGGCGACCGCGGCGGGCGCCTCGGTCACCGCGTCGACGGCGGTCTCGCCGGCGGCGGCGCGGGGACGGCGACGGCGGCGGCGCGGGGCCGCGCCCTCGCCCTCGGCACCCTCGACGGCCGGAGCCGCCGGGGCGTCGACCGCGGCGACGGCCTCGGTGGTCGCGTCGAGCACGGCGTCACCCTCGACCGTGGAACCGCCGCGGGTGCGACGGCGCTCGCGGGCCCGGCGGGCGGGCTTCTCCTCGGCCGCCTCGGCGACGGGGGCGGCGCCCCGGCCGCCACCGGTCCGGCCGCCCTTGGGGGCGCGACCGGGCGCCGAGCGGGCCCCGCGACCGCCGGTCTCGCCGAGGTCCTCGACCTCCTCAGCGCCCAGCCCGGCCCGGGTCCGCTCCGAACGCGGCAGCACACCGGTGGTGCCCTTGGCGATCTTCAGCAGCTCGAACAGGTGCGGCGAGGTGGAGTAGGTCTCCTCCGGCGCGTTGAACGACAGGTCCAGCGCCTTGTTGATCAGCTGCCAGCGCGGGATGTCGTCCCAGTCGACCAGGGTGACGGCGGTGCCGGAGGCGCCGGCGCGGCCGGTCCGGCCGATCCGGTGCAGGTAGGTCTTCTCGTCCTCGGGGCACTGGTAGTTGACGACGTGCGTCACGCCCTCGACGTCGATGCCGCGGGCCGCGACGTCGGTGCAGACCAGGACGTCGACCTTGCCGTTGCGGAAGGCCCGCAGGGCCTGCTCGCGGGCGCCCTGGCCGAGGTCGCCGTGGACGGCGCCGGCCGCGAAGCCGCGCTGGGTCAGCTGGTCCGCGACGTCGGCCGCGGTGCGCTTGGTGCGGCAGAAGATCATCGCCAGCCCGCGGCCGTCGGCCTGCAGGATGCGCGAGACGAGCTCGACCTTGTCCAGCGAGTGCGCACGGAAGATGTGCTGCTCGGTGTTGGCCACGGTGGTGCCCGTGTCGTCCGGCGCGGCGGCGCGGATGTGGGTCGGCTGGTTCATGTACCGGCGGGCGAGGCTGATGACCTGGCCCGGCATGGTGGCCGAGAACAGCAGCGTCTGCCGCTTGGCCGGCAGCATGGTCAGGATCTTCTCGACGTCGGGCAGGAAGCCCAGGTCGAGCATCTCGTCGGCCTCGTCCAGGACGAGCGAGCGGACCCGCGAGAGGTCCAGCTTCTTCTGCCCGGCCAGGTCCAGCAGGCGGCCCGGGGTGCCGACGACGATGTCGACGCCCTTCTTGAGCGCCTCGACCTGCGGCTCGTAGGCCCGGCCGCCGTAGACGGCGAGCACGCGCACGTTGCGGACCTTGCCGGCGGTCTGCAGGTCGTTGGTGACCTGGGTGCAGAGCTCGCGGGTCGGGACGACGATCAGCGCCTGCGGGGCCTCGTGGAGCTGCTCCTCGGTGCCCCGGCCGGCGTCGACGTCGGCCCGGACGACGACCCGCTCGATCAGCGGGAGGCCGAAACCGAGGGTCTTGCCGGTGCCGGTCTTGGCCTGGCCGATGACGTCGTGGCCGGTCAGCGCGACCGGGAGGGTCATCTCCTGGATGGGGAAGGGGTGGATGATGCCGACGGCCTCCAGGGCCTCGGCGGTCTCCGGGAGGATCCCCAGGTCCCGGAAGGTGGTCTTGATGGGTTCAGCGTTGGTGGACAGGGTGCTGCCTCTTCCGTGTGGAGGGGCCGAGAACGAGCGGCGGGCGGGCAGCCGCGCTGCTGCGTACGGGCCTGGACGGCCCTGGTACAGCTGCGTGGACGCACAACCGCGCCGGTCCCTGCGGCCGGCCGGTCCGCGGGGCCCGGTGAGGGGCGCGGTCACGGCGGCGTCGGGGAGGATTCCCTTGAGGGACCTGCGCGGGACCTTGCGCCGTGCGGCGCGGTCTCGGCGGCCCTCGCTCGGCCACTGATGCGGTGCCAAGGCTTGAAGTCCAAGCCATGGTCGGAGCCGATCGGCTCTCCGACCGGGCATCCGCGTACGTGAGTGCCCGGCTTCCGGTGCGGGCACGTCCTGCCGGACGGTGCCGCTACGAAGCGGGCTTGCCCGGCGCACCGAGACGGCGGTGACACCGTGCGAGCACTACGGACCTCGCTACCACCATACAGTCACGCGACGACTCGAACACGTGACGCGTCTGACACCGCCCGCGCCGTACCGTCGCGCCGGCTCCGCGCCGGGCTCCCCGCGCACCGGTCGCGGAGCGGGTGCCGGGGGCCACCGCGCGTGTGCGGGGGGCCGCGCCGGACTAAGGTGGCAGGTCATGGAGACCCATGGTGAGACGCAGGACGACACGGCCGGCTCGATCGGGGACTGGGCGAGCTGCTCGGCCGATCCGGGCTACCGGGCGGCCGTGCTGGACCTGCTCGGCGCCCTCGCGTACGGCGAGCTGAGCGCCTTCGAGCGGCTCGCCGAGGACGCCAAGCTCGCGCCGGGCCTCGCCGACAAGGCCGAGCTGGCCCGGATGGCCTCCGCCGAGTTCCAGCACTACCAGCGGTTGCACGACCGGCTCGCGGAGGTCGGCGCGGACCCGCAGGAGGCGATGCGGCCGTTCGTCGAGCCGCTGGAGCTGTTCCACCGGATGACGGCGCCCTCGGACTGGCTGGAGGGCCTGGTCAAGGCCTACGTCGGCGACGCGATCGCGACGGACTTCTACCGCGAGGTGGCCGTGCGGCTCGACGACGACACCCGGGACCTGGTCCTCGGCGTGATGTCGGACACCGGGCACGCCCAGTTCGCGGTCGACAAGGTGCGGCAGGCCATCGAGGCCGACCCGCGCTCGGGCGGCCGGCTGGCGCTCTGGGGCCGGCGGCTGATGGGCGAGGCGCTGAGCCAGGCCCAGCGGGTGGTGGCCGAGCGCGACGCACTCTCCAACCTGCTGGTCGGCGGCGTCCAGGTGCAGGGCTTCGACCTGGTCGAGGTCGGCAAGATGTTCAACCGGATCACCGAGGCGCACACCAAGCGGATGGCCGCGCTGGGGCTCGCCTCCTGAGCTGCCCGGCCGGGCCGGCGGGGCTCAGGCGTGCCGCTGCCGGCGGTGCGCGCCCGCCCGGTGCGGGCGGTGCCGGTGGGCGGGCTGGCGCCCGGCCGCGAGGTCGGGCCGGGCCAGCACCGAGGTGAGCAGTGCCGAGGCGACCGCCGCGATGCCGATGCTGGCCGCCGGGACCCGGCCGTCCAGCGTGAAGTGCGTGATCACCCCGCTGAGCAGGGCCGACACCAGCGCCGTCCCGAGCGTCAGCCCCCGGCCGGCCGGGAAGTACGCCGGCAGGGCCAGCAGCGCGGTGGCCCCGACGATCAGGCCGACGAGGGCGAAGGCGATCGACTCGACCAGCAAGGGTGCCTCCCCGGTGCGGTGGGCGGCTCCGGACGGCCGCACTTGTCGCCGTACCCCGGTCCACCCGGCCGTACACGCAGTGGTGCCCCGTTCCCCGGGCGGGGAACGGGGCACCACGAAGCAGCTCAGAGCGTGCCGAACCCGACCTTGCGGGCGGCCTGCTCGCCGATCTCCACGTACGCCAGGCGCTCGGCCGGGACGATGACGCGGCGGCCGTGCTCGTCGGTCAGCGCGAAGAGCTTCGAGGGGCCCTCCAGCGCCTTGGCGATCGCGCTCTCGACCTCATCGGCGGTCTGCGAGCTCTCGATCACGATCTCGCGCGGCGCGTTCTGCACGCCGATCTTGACCTCCACGACTTCCGTCCCTCCGGGTTGCAGCCAGCCACGCGCGGTCACCGGACCGCCTGGGACAAGCGTTCGTGGTGATCGCGCCGTACGGCTTCACCATAGAGCACCGGATCAGTGCCCTGGCGAAGGTCGGCGGATCACTGGTCGGCGGCCTGCGCCTCGGCGGCCTCGGCGGCGGGGTGCATCGGGAAGCCCTTCAGGCCGCGCCAGGCCAGGCTGGCGACCAGCCGGACGGCTTCGTCGCGGGGGATCTCCAGGCCCTGGGAGAGCCAGTAGCGGGCGGTGATCTGGGCCAGGCCGCAGACGCCGGCGGCGAGCAGCTTGGACTCGGCCTCGGGGAGGTCGGTGTCCTCCTGGATGACCTTGCTGACCAGGGTCGCGCTGGCGTCCGAGGCCCGCTCCACCCGCTCGCGGACGGCCGGCTCGTTGGTCAGGTCCGACTCGAAGACCAGCCGGAAGGCACCGGACTCGCTGGAGACGTAGTTGAAGTACGCCTCCATCGTCGCGGCCACCCGGTGCTTGTTGTCGGTGGTCGCCGCGAGCGCCTCGCGGGTCGAGTCGACCAGGGCGTCGCAGTGCTTGTCCAGCAGCGCCAGGTAGAGCTCCAGCTTCCCGGGGAAGTGCTGGTACAGCACCGGCTTGCTGACCCCGGCGCGGTCGGCGATGTCGTCCATGGCGGCCGCGTGGTAGCCCTGCGCGACAAACACCTCCTGGGCGGCACCGAGCAGTTGTTCACGGCGGGCGCTTCGCGGCAGGCGGGCACCGCGCGGGCGCTCCTGCGCCTCCTGGATGGCCGTCACGGCGCTCCTCACTTCACGGGTTGTTCGGGGCTGGCAAGATGACCGATTCTACTTTTCGGTAACCGCGTTCGCGCTTGGCGAGCGTGAGAAAAGCACCGAGCCCCCTTGTCAGGAGCCCACAATACGGCGCTGACCACCGGCGACGGCAGTGGTGCGACGAGAGCTGGGACGGCCCCGGTGCACCCGCGGCTCACTACCATCGTCCACCATGAGCGGCGCCGAGCAGCGGGTACGTACGGAGGCGGGGGATCCCGCGGGGGTCCGGACGGTCGGAACCGCCGGTGCGGAACTGGCGGTGCACCGGGCCGGCGGCGAGGCCGCCGGCGGCCGGGAGCAGGCACTCTTCGTGCACGGACTCGGTGGCTCGGCGGCCAACTGGACGGCGTTGATGCAGCGGCTGGCAGGCCTCGTCGACGGGGAGGCGGTGGACCTGCCCGGCTTCGGGCACTCGGCGCCGCCGGCCGACGGGGACCTCTCCGTGTCCGGACACGTGCGCGCGGTGACCGGCTACCTGGAGGCGACCGGCCGCGGCCCGGTGCACCTCTTCGGGAACTCGCTCGGCGGCGCCGTCGCCGTCCGCCTCGCCGCGCTCCGGCCCGACCTGGTGCGCAGCCTGACGCTGATCTCGCCCGCGCTGCCCGAGCTGCCGCCGCGGCGCACCGCCTGGCCGACAGGGCTGCTCGCGGTGCCCGGCCTGCCCGCCCTGCTGGGCCGGCTGCCGTCGAACGGCCGCAGCCCGGAGGACGCCACCGAGGGCCTGCTGCGGCTGGTCTACGGGGATCCGCGGAGCCTCTCGCCGGCGGCCCGGGCCGAGGCGGTCGCCGAGTACCGGCGGCGGACCGCGGTGCCGCACGCGATGCGGGCGCTGACCGGCTCGGCCCGCGGGATCGTCTCGGCGTACACCGAGCGGGGCGAGCAGGCGCTCTGGCGGCAGGCGGAGCGGGTGACGGCGCCCACGCTGCTGGTGTACGGGCTGCGCGACAAGCTGGTCTCGTACCGCTCGGCGCGACGGGCCTGCGCGGCGTTCGGGGACGCCCGGCTGCTGGTGCTGCCGGACTCCGGGCACGTGGCGATGATGGAGCACCCGGAGCGGGTGGCCCGGGCGGTGCGGGAGCTGCTGGCGCGGGGCTGAGCGGGGGCGCGGAGCCGCCGGCGCGGGGCCGGGCGGGGGCGCGGAACGGGCCCGGCGGGGGCGTGGGGACGGACGGGCGGTAACGCCCCGCTCCGGGGCGAGGTCACGCCGGTTCACTCGTTCAGGTGGCAACCAGGCATGTGACCGATGGAGGGCCGGGGCCCGGTCCTACCTTTCTGCTGTCGGACCGAACAGGTGTGGGGGAGTGGCGGCCGCCGGAGGAGCCGGAGGGCGGCCGCACGCAGGGAGCCGGTGGTGCGACCGCCGGCCCGGGCCGCGGTGCTTCCGGCCGACCGGACTCCTCCGCCCGGGCCGCACCCGTGCCCGCACGGGGCGCCCGGGTGCCGATCGAGCCGCTCCAGCCATCCGTCGTCCCGTTCTGTTCTGGAGGTCTCCCGTGCGCGTTGCACTGCTCACCGAGGGTGCCCGTCCGCACCCCGGACACGGCGTCGGCGGCTGGTGCGCCCGGCTGGTGGAGGGTCTCACCGAGCACGACTTCGAGCTGTTCGTCCTGGCCGGCGCGGCCGGTTCGGGCATCGCCGAGAGCCCGCTGGGGCGCTGGCTGGGGGTGCACGAGCTGGCGCTGTGGGGGCGCCGCCCGGCCGGCCGGCTGCCCGGCGCGCTGCGCGGACGCCAGTACGCCCGGGCGTACGAGGAGCTGGTCCGGGCCCTGGTGATGCCGGGCGAGCGGGCCTCGTTCGGGGCGGGGCTGTACCGGCTGGCGGCGCTCGCCCGGGAGGACGGCGGCCTGTCCGCGTTCCTGGCCTCCGCCGCCGCCCGGCGCACCCTGGAGCGGGTCTGGCGCTCGCCCGGCGCCGACACCACGGCCGGGCAGCCGCTGGTCCGTGACGTGCTGGTCGCGGCGGACCTGCTGGAGCAGTGCCTGCGCCCGCTCTCGGCCCCCTGGTACGGCGCCGGGCCGGGCGGCCTCGGCTCGGCCGACCTCTGCCACGTGGTCGGCGGCGGTCCGGCGGCGCTGCCGGCGCTGGTGGCCAAGCGGCTGCACGGGGTGCCGTTCGTGGTCACCGAGCACGGGCTGCACCTGCGCGAGCAGTACCTCGGCTACCGCGAGGCGCCCTACCGCTGGCCGGTCCGGGCCCTACTGCTCTCCTTCTTCCGCTCGCTCACCGGGGAGACGTACCGGCAGGCCGCGATACTGACCCCCGGCAGCGCCCACGACCAGCGGTGGCAGCGCCGCTGCGGCGCCGACCCGGCGCGGACCAGGGTGGTCCACGAGGGCACCCCGGCGGTGGCCCGGGCCGCGGCCGGGCCGGAGCCGGCCGCGCCGACGCTGGCCTGGGCGGGCGCGCTGGAGCCGGGCCGGGACACCGAGCTGATGCTGCACGCCTTCGCGCGGGTCCGCGCCGAGCTGCCCGCGGCCCGGCTGGTGGTCCACGGCGAGGAGGCCGTCCCGGGCTACCGGGCGCACTGCGAGGCGGTGGCCGACCGGTTGGGGGTGGCCGGGGCGGTGGAGTTCGCCGGGCGGCCCGACCCGGTGGCGGCGGCCTGGGAGAGCGGCACGGTGGTGGTCTTCTCGGCGCTCTCGCAGCGCGGCCCCCGGCTGCTGGCCGACGCGATGCTGAGCGGCCGGGCGGTGGTCTCGACGGACGTCGGGGTGGCCCGGGAGGTGGTGGGCCCGACCGGACTGCTCGTCCCGCCGCGCGACCCGCGGGCACTGGCGGGCGCCTGTCTGGCCCTGCTGCGCGACCCCGAGCGGCGGGCCCGGCTGGGGCTGGCGGGCCGGTTGCGGGCGCAGGAACGCTTCGCCGTGGAACCGGTGATCGGCGCGTTCCGGGAGATCTACCTGGAGCTGGTCTCGCAGTGGCCGGCCTTCCCGGCGGCCCGGTCCGGTGGTGCGGCCGCCGAGCGGCCCCGTCCGTTCGCCCGGCCCGCCGAGTACTGGCTGGCCGACCGCCGGGACGGCGCCGGCACCGGGCAGCCGGCCGGCGAGGGGCAGGGCGAGGGCGCGGGCGAGGCGTCCGAGCGGCCCGGCGCACTCGCGGAGGCCCTCTGATGGCCGGCGGCGCGCCGGTCGCCGGGAGCGGCCCGGCCACGGGGCCCGGAGTCTTCGGCGATCCGGTGCGGGAGGTGATGGCGGAGCACCGGGAGCTCTGCGAGCGGGCCGTCGATCCGTTGGAGATCGCCGCCGGGCTGGAGGAGGCGGGCTGCGGGCCGGAGACGGCCGCGCGCTGCCGGCACGCCGATCTGTTCTCGCTCGCCGACGAGCTGTACGCCCGGGTGCCGCGCCGTCCGCCGCCGGACCCGGCGGCGGCGGACGGCCACCGGCCGCGCCGGTGGGGTGCGGCGCTCCGGGCGGCGGCGCTGGCCGTGCCACCGGTCGGGGCGGCCGTCGGGGCGGCCGGGCGGTGGCCGGTGCTGCTGCCGGCCGCCGCCGTGCTCGCGCTGGGGTCGGCGGTGTCCGCCTCCGACCGGGCCGACCGGGCCGACCGGGCCGGCGGGGCCGCGGCCGGCGCTCCGCCCGTCGACCTGCCGGACGCCGGGCTCGGACCGTCCGCCGGGGGCCCCGGCCCCCGGGCCCGGCGGTTGCGGCCGGCCGGGCTGGGCCACGGGTGCGGGGTGGCCGCCCTGCTGCTGCTCCCGCTGGCCGGGGTCGGCGCCGGGTTCGGGGCGTCCGGCACCGGGGACACCCGGGCGACGGCCGCGCTGGTGCTGGCCGCGGCGCTGTCGGCCGGGTCGGCCGAGTGGGCGGCGCGGTGGTTCCGGCACATCGCCCGCGGCCACCTGCGCGTGGCGGGCACCCTCGCGGAGTTCCGGGCCCGGATGCGGCCGGTGCTGCCGGTGGCCGTCGCCCTGCACCTGGCCGTCCTCGCGGTCCTGACCTTCGCCGCCCTCGCGGTGCTGACGGCCGTGGCGCCCCGGCCCGGGCCGGGCCCCGGCGGCGGACTGCCGCACCTGGTGGCCGAGCGGGCCGACCCCGCCCAGTGGGCGGCGCAGGGTGTGCTCGGGCTGCTGCTGGTGCTGCCCGCGCTGCTGGCCCGGTCCGGCCGGACCGCCGCCGCCGCGCTGGGCGCGCTCGCCGGGCCGGCCGCCGTCGCGGCGCCGCTCCTCCTGGGCCGCTCCGCGCCGACGGCCTGGCTGCTCGGCGGCGGCGCGGTCGCGCTCGCCCTGGTGGCGTACGCCTGGCCGGTGCTCGACCGGGCCGACACGCACCGCTGAGCCCGGCCCCACCGAACCGTTCGACCTCCCCGTTGTTCACTCTGTCCGCCAGGTCGTACCCGACCTCGCTTCGTGGAAGGACACCCCCGATGAGGGTGCTGCTGCTGGGCGCCGACGGCTTTATCGGCCGCCGGGTCACCGATCGTCTGCTCGTGGACCAGGAGTTGCAGGTGACGGTGCTCGGCCGGCGCGACTCGGCCGACATCCGCTTCGACCTGACCACCGGGAGTCCGGGCGCGCTCGCCCGGTTCCTGGACGCGGTCGCGCCCCAGGTGGTGATCAACTGCGCGGGCGCCACCTACGGCAGCTCGCGGACGCTGATCCGGGCGAACACGCTGGCCGTCGCCACGGTCTGCGAGGCGATCCGGCGCAGCCGGGAGCCGGCCCGGCTGGTGCACGTCGGCTCGGCGGCCGAGTACGGGCCGGTGCCGGGCGGGGTCCCGGTCTCGGAGGGCGCCGAGCCGCGCCCGGTCGGCCCGTACGGGGTCTCCAAGCTCGCCGGGACGGAGCTTGTGCTGGCCTCCGGGCTGGACGCGGCGGTGCTCCGGGTGTTCGACGTGGTGGGGCCGGGGGCGCCGACGGCCTCGCTGTTCGGGCGGCTCGCCGAGGGACTGCGCCGGGCGCTGGAGCGCGAGGAGTCGCAGGTGCGGATGCCGGACCTGTCCGGATACCGGGATTTCGTCGACGTCCGGGACGTCGCCCGGGCGATCCAGGCGGCGGCGGTGTCGGCGGCCACCGGGGTGATCAACATCGGCAGCGGGCACGCCGTCCGGGCCCGCGAGGCGGCCCAGCTGCTGGTCCGGGCCTCGGGCTTCGAGGGGGCGATCGTGGAGGAGAACCGGCCGGTCCTGCTCCCCGCGCAGGCCGGCGGGCCGGTCGAGCACGTCGACCGGCACGCGGACCGGCACGTCGACCGGCACGCGGGCCAGCACGGCGGCCCGTACCACCGGCCCGCGGAGGCACGGCCGGCCGAGGGGCGGGGCCCGGCGGGCGAGCCGGTGCCGTGGCGCCAGGCGGACGTGCGGACCGCCCGGGACCGTCTCGGCTGGCGGACACAGGTGCCGCTGGAGGAGTCGCTGGGTGACGTCTGGCTGGAGACGGCCTGCCGGGTCTGACCCGCCGGCCCGTGGTGCCCGGGTGCGCGACGGCCCCGCTGAGGCGGGCCGCGGCGCTCCCGGGCGCCCGTCGTCCGCCGCCCCGGGGGCTCCGGCGGGCGGTCCCAGCATCCGAGGCCGGCTGTCTCGCCAGTCGGACGGACTGTCTCGGAATACCGGGGCGGCATGACACTGTTGGCCTAGCTGAGCCACCGCGGTGGCGGAGCGTGAAGCCACTAGAGGTCGGCCCCTGGCCACCTGAACCGACGACCATCGGAGTCCCCGTGTCGCTGCCACCCCTGGTCGAGCCGGCCGCCGAGCTCACCGTCGACGAGGTCCGCAGGTACTCCCGCCACCTGATCATCCCCGACGTGGGCATGGCCGGGCAGAAGCGGCTGAAGAACGCCAAGGTGCTGTGCGTCGGCGCCGGCGGCCTGGGCTCGCCCGCGCTGATGTACCTCGCCGCCGCCGGCGTGGGCACGCTCGGCATCGTCGAGTTCGACGTGGTGGACGAGTCCAACCTGCAGCGGCAGATCATCCACGGCCAGTCGGACATCGGCCGCTCCAAGGGCGAGTCGGCGCGGGACTCGGTCAAGGAGATCAACCCCTACGTGGACGTGATCCTCCACGAGGAGCGCCTCGACAACGACAACGTGATGGAGATCTTCTCCGGCTACGACCTGATCGTCGACGGGACCGACAACTTCGCCACCCGGTACCTGGTGAACGACGCCGCGGTGCTGCTCGGCAAGCCCTACGTGTGGGGCTCGATCTACCGCTTCGACGGCCAGGCCAGCGTGTTCTGGGCCGAGCACGGCCCGTGCTACCGCTGCCTCTACCCCGAGGCCCCGCCGGCGGGCATGGTCCCGTCCTGCGCCGAGGGCGGCGTGCTGGGCGTGCTCTGCGCGTCCATCGGCTCGATCCAGGTCACCGAGGCGATCAAGCTGCTGGCCGGTGTCGGCGAGCCGCTGGTCGGCCGGCTGATGATCTACGACGCCCTGGAGATGAACTACCGCCAGGTGAAGGTCCGCAAGGACCCGAACTGCGCGCTCTGCGGCGAGAACCCGACGGTCACCGAGCTGATCGACTACGAGGCCTTCTGCGGCGTCGTGTCGGAGGAGGCCCAGGCCGCCGCCGCCGGTTCGACGATCACCTCGAAGCAGCTCAAGCAGTGGCAGGACGACAAGGAGGACATCTTCCTGATCGACGTCCGCGAGCCCGGCGAGTACGAGATCGTCAACATCCCCGGCGCGGTGCTGATCCCGAAGAACGAGTTCCTGATGGGCAACGCGCTGGAGTCGCTGCCGCAGGACCGGAAGATCGTGCTGCACTGCAAGTCGGGCGTCCGCTCGGCCGAGGTGCTGGCCGTGGTGAAGGCGGCCGGGTTCTCCAACGCCGTCCACCTCGGCGGCGGCGTGCTCGGCTGGGTGAACCAGGTCGAGCCGCACAAGCCGGTCTACTAGCAGACGCCGGAAGGGCCCGCCGGAGCGATCCGGCGGGCCCTTCCCGCGTACCGGGAGCCCTACAGGGCGCCCTTGCGCTGGAGCATGTTGTAGGAGATCCAGCCGGGCAGGACGGGCAGCCAGAAGGTGAGCGCCCGGTAGAGGAAGACCGCCGGGGTGGCGATCGTCGGGGGCACGTCGGCGACGGTGAGCGCACCGATCAGGGCGACCTCGACCGGGCCGATGCCGCCGGGGGTCGGGATGGCCGAGCCGGCCGCGTTGGCGGTCAGGAAGACCACCGCGACCGCCGAGAAGCTGATGCTGCCGCCGAAGGCCTGCACCGAGGCGTCCAGGCAGGCGGTGAAGGAGAGCGTCAGCAGCAGGATCCCGCCGAAGCCGGTGACCAGCTTGCTGGGCGTCTGCATCAGGTCGAGCATCCGCGGCACCACGCCGAAGAACAGCGAGCGCAGCCGGTTCAGCACGAACCGCCGCAGCGGCGAGACGGCCGCGACCACCAGGGCGAGCACGGCGGCGGTCAGCACGCCGATGATCACCGCGCGGGAGGCCGAGAGGTCCCCGTTGGTCTGGCTGCCGGTGATCAGGCCGAAGCTGAACAGCAGCAGCAGGTGCCCGGCCAGGCCGGCCAGCTGGGAGGCGCCGACCGAGGCGACCGCCTGCCCGGAGCGGATGCCGGCCTTCTGCAGGTAGCGGGTGTTCAGCGCGATGCCGCCGATCGCGGCCGGCGCCACCAGCTTGACGAAGGAGCCGGCCAGCTGGGCCGCCACGGTGCGGCGGAACGGCAGCTTCTCCGGGACGAAGCCGGTCAGGCTCATCGAGGCGGCGACGTAGCTGAACGCGGCGGCGGCGAGCGCCACGGCCGCCCAGGCCCAGTCCATCTGGGAGAGCTTGAGCTGGGCCGGTTTGATGGTGGTCAGCGCGAGGTACGCGGCGAAGGTGAGCGCGATCACCATGATCAGGCTCTTCGGCTTCAGCCGCTCCAGCTTGGCCGTCTCGGTCGGCGCCTCGGGGGCGATCTGGAGGATCTGGCCGCGGATCCGGCTGAGCAGGTCCTCCCCGGCGAGCGCGATGTCCTCCTCGGCCTGCTGCTGGGTGCGCTCGCCGGCGGCGACCTGCTCCAGCGCCTGGGCCCGGGCGGCGGTCTTGCGCTCCTTGGTGAGCTTCTTCAGGTCGACCCTGGTGGAGCGGCTCAACCCGACCGGCTGCAGCAGCGGCAGCGCCTGCGCGACCCGCTCGGCGCCGAGGACGGCGTTGGCGGTCGCGACCGCCCGCTCCGGGCCGATCCGCAGGGCGAAGGTGGTGAGCAGCTGGGCGACGTCGATGCGCAGCGTCAGATCGGTGGCGGCGATGTCGCCGCCGGAGAGGTTGACCAGGCAGGCCGCCTTCTCGTCGACCACCAGCAGCGACTCGCCGGTCAGCCGGCGGTGCGCGATCCGGCGCTCGTGCAGGGCGGCGACGGACTCCCAGAGCGAGGCCATCACCCGGTCGGTGACCTCCTCGTCCGAGAGGTCGTCCAGGATGCGGCCCTCGACGTTCTCGTAGACCAGGATCGCGGCGTCCGGGCCCAGCTCGGAGGTGGCCACCAGCTGCGGCGAGTGGGCGCCCGAGGCGGCGGCCGCGTAGGCGATCAGCGCCTCCTGCTCCAGCGCCTGGCGCAGCGACTGAGGGCTGCGGCGGACGGCCACCGAGCGCAGCCGCAGCCGCCGCCAGGCGCGGTAGAAGAAGCCGGAGGCCTGCTGCTCGCGGTCGATGATGTGGACGTCCAGCGGCGGGCCGCTCTGCTGGCCGACGTAGTAGCGGCGGGTGCCGCCGGGGGCGTCGGGGGCGCGGTGGGCGCTGGCCGGGGTGAAGCCGACCTTGCGCAGGCCGATCATCAGGTGCTGGCCGGTGGGCCGGATGTTGGGCGAGCCGATCGCGTACAGCGTGCCGTACGCGACGGACCAGCCGATCAGCACGGTGAGCAGCAGGGACAGCGGGGTGGTGTAGCCGCCGAGCAGCTCGGTGAGCCCGCTGAAGACCACCACCACCCAGAGGGCGACCCGCCAGCGCGGCCGGCTCGACATGCCGACCGCGGTCATGTAGGCGATCACCGGCGCCAGATAGCCGTGCACCGGGTCGGTGAGGGTGCCGTTGCTGTCCATCGGCAGCCGGGTGAGGGCGTCCCGGATGTGCTCGGAGGCGCCTTCGGCCACCCACCAGTCGATGCCGAGCGAGACGCCGTAGGAGAGCACCGAGGCGAGGACGCCGTCGGCGACCCGCAGGCCGTCGCGTTTGATCAGGCGCTCGACCGCGAAGGCGAGCGGGACGGCGAGCACCGCGACGCTGGAGACCAGGCCGGTGATGGTGGCGAGCACCGGGGAGAAGCGCGGCGCGTTGGAGGCGATGTCCAGCTCGATGCCGGTGGTGGTCGAGGTCGCCACCCCGGCCAGGACGAACACGGCGACTATGCCGAGGACGCCGGCCAGGAAGCGGATCAGGTCCGACGGGCGGTGCGCGCGGGCGGCGAGCAGCGGTTCGTCGACGTCCAGGTAGGGGGTGTCGTCCAGCGGGTCGTACCCCTCGTACCCCGCGTGCTCCTGCGGCCGCTCCTGTCCCTCGGGTACCAGGAAGGGCTCCTCGGGTACCGGGGGCGGTTCCTCGGCCGCCGGGGACGGCTCGGGGACGGCGGGCGGCTCGGGCTGCTGGGCCGGGACGCCGGCCGGGGCCGGTCCGGGCGCCCCGGCCCCGGGGACGGCTCCGGGTTCGGTCGGCTGCGGGGTCTTGATCGTCCGGTCCTTGATCAGGGAGACTTCGGGTGTCGGCGTGGCGGCGGGCTCTCCACCGGGGCTTGCGGGCATGGTGTCGGAGGACTCGTCGGAGTCCTCGCCCTCGCCCACGTCAGCCGTCCCGGTCATCTGGTCTTGTCCTCGTATCACCACTCACCGCCCCGAAGATGGTGGCATGCCGCGGCGCCCCGTGCTGGACAGGGGCCGGATCGGGCGCGGCGGATCATGCCCACCGGGCCGTGCGCCGGGCCCGGTGAGGAAGAATGCCGCAGGTGACGGACGCTACCGACGACGCCGGACCGGGCGCCCTGCCGCCCTTCGCCGAACTGGTTCTCGACCTGACCGAGCGGATTCCACCCGGCCGGGTGATGACGTACGGGGACGTTGCCGAGTACCTCGGCCAGGGCGGCCCCCGCCAGGTCGGCCGGGTGATGGCGCTGTACGGCGGCTCGGTGCCCTGGTGGCGGGTGGTCCGCGCGGACGGCCGGTTCCTGCCCGGGCACGAGCACCGCGCCCTCGCCCGGTACGGCGAGGAGGGCACCCCGCTGCGCGAACTCGCCGACCCGCCCCGGGTCGACCTGAAGCGGGCCCGCTGGGACGGCCGGTAGCGCCGAACCGGGTGCGAGGACGGGAATGACGGGGCAGGATCGTAGGCTCGATACGGACGGGCCCCGCCGCGGGCCCGTCCGCCGTTGCCCGAAGCACGACCCCCAGGACGTCCGTGAGCTCCCCCTACCGTCTGGTGCGAAGCCCCCTCGCGCTCCCCGCCCCGCCCGTGCTGGACGACTACCAGCGCGCCGTGGTGGAGCACGCGGGCGGCCCGCTGCTGGTGCTCGCCGGGCCCGGGACCGGCAAGACCACCACGCTGGTGGAGGCCGTCGCCCGGCGGATCGAGCGCGGCACCGACCCCGAGCGGATCCTGGTGCTGACCTTCAGCCGCAAGGCCGCGATGGAACTGCGCGACCGGATGTCCGGCCGGCTCGGGGCCTCCGCCCCCGCCCCGCAGGCCACCACCTTCCACTCCTTCTGCTACGCGCTGCTCCGGGCCCACCAGGACCCTCAGGACTACGCCGAGCCGCTGCGGCTGCTCTCCGGCCCCGAGCAGGACGTCATGGTCCGCGAACTGCTGGCCGGCGGCGCCGAGGACGCCCGCGGGGGCCGGGGCCGGATCGACTGGCCGCTCGACCTCCGGGCCTGCCTGACCACCCGAGGCTTCGCCGACGAGGTCCGCGCCGTGCTCGCCCGCAGCCGGGAGCTCGGCCTCGGCGAGGCCGAGCTGCGGCGGTTCGCCGAGGGCGTGCAGCGCCCCGACTGGGCGGCCGCCGCCCACTTCCTGGCCGACTACCTG
The DNA here is from genome assembly GCF_040298365.1 of Kitasatospora sp. NPDC001603. Classification (NCBI taxonomy): domain Bacteria; kingdom Bacillati; phylum Actinomycetota; class Actinomycetes; order Kitasatosporales; family Streptomycetaceae; genus Kitasatospora; species Kitasatospora sp. NPDC001603. The sequence continues at coordinate 23,093 of NZ_JBEPAA010000077.1, read as the reverse complement.
GACGTCCTGGACCTGCGCGGGGTGCTCGACTACGCCGAGCTGGTCCACCGCGCGGTGCTGCTGGCCGAGCGCCCCGAGGTGGGCGAGCGGCTGCGGCAGCGCTACGAGGTGGTCTTCGTCGACGAGTACCAGGACACCGACCCCTCGCAGGTCCGGCTGCTGCGCCAGCTCGCCGGCGGCGGGCGGGAGCTGGTCGCCGTCGGGGATCCGGACCAGTCGATCTACGCGTTCCGCGGCGCCGACATCAACGGCATCCTGGAGTTCCCGCAGACCTTCCGGCAGGCCGGCGGCGGCCCGGCCGAGGTCAAGGTGCTGCGGGTCTCCCGCCGCTCCGGCGCCGTCCTGCTCGCCGCCTCCCGCGAGCTGGCCCGGCGGATGCCGATGGGCCGGCTGCCGGCCGACAAGCTCGCCCAGCACCGGGCCCTGCTGCCGTCCCGCGAGGGCGGCCGGGTCGAGGTGTACACCTACCCGACCCCGGGCACCGAGCTGGACTCGATCGCCGACCTGCTGCGCCGCGCCCACCTGGAGGACGGCGTGCCGTGGGGCGAGATGGCCGTCCTGGTCCGGGCCGGCGGCCGGTCCATCCCCGGAGTGCGGCGGGCGCTCGGCGCGGCCGGCGTCCCGCTGGAGATCGACGGTGACGACCTGCCGCTGCGCGAGGAACCCGCCGTCGCCCAGCTGCTGCTCGCCCTGCGGGTCTGCGCCGAGCAGGCCGCCCGGGACAAGCACGACCGCGCCGCCGGCCCCGACCCGCTCACCACCGAGCTCGCGCACACCCTGCTCACCGGTCCGCTCGGCGGCCTGGACGGCTCCGACCTGCGCCGCCTCGGCCGCGCCCTGCGCGAGGAGGAGCGCGCCGCGCTGCGCGCCGACGGCCGGGCGGCGGCGGTGCCCCGCGCGGCCGAGGAGCTGATCCGCGAGGCCCTCGCCGAGCCCGAGCGGCTGATCGCCCTCGACCCCTCGCACGCCCGGCGCGCCCGCGACCTCGGCACCCTGCTGCGCAAGGTCCGCGAGCGGCTGGCCGGCGGCTGCACCGCGGAGGACGCGCTCTGGGAGCTCTGGGACGGCAGCCGGCGCTGGCGCGAGCGCCTGGAGCGGGCGGCGCTGCGCGGCGGCGCGGCCGGCCGCAACGCCGACCGCGACCTCGACGCGCTCTGCGCCCTGTTCGAGACCGCCGCCCGCGCCGAGGAGCAGGTCACCGGCCACCGCAGCGCCCTCGACCTGCTCGCCGAGCTGGAGGCCCAGGACATCGCGGCCGACACCCTCACCGTGCGGGCCGTCCGCCCGGACGCCGTCCGGCTGATGACCGCGCACCGCTCCAAGGGCCTGGAGTGGCGGGTGGTCGTGGTGGCCGGCGTCCAGGACGGCCTCTGGCCCGACCTGCGCCGCCGCGGCTCGCTGCTGGAGGCCGACCGGATCGGCCGCGACGGCCTGGCCGAGCCGCTCTCCCCGGCCGCCCTGCTCGGCGAGGAGCGCCGGCTCTTCTACGTCGCCGCCACCCGCGCCAAGGAGCGGCTGATCGTCACCGCCGTCAAGGCCCCCGCCGACGACGGCGACGAGCCGTCCCGCTTCCTGCGCGAGCTCTACCGCGAGGACGTCGACCCGCGGACCGGCAAGGTGCTGCGCCGGACCCCGCCGGTCACCGTCGAGGACGTCACCCACCGCCCGCGCCGCCCGCTGTCCGTCCCCGCGCTGGTCGCCGAGCTGCGCGCGGTCACCGTCGACCCGGCCCGGTCGCCCGAGCTGCGCCGCGCCGCCGCCGAGCGGCTCGCCACCCTGGCGCTGGCCGCCGACGAGGACGGCCTGCCGCTGGTGCCGGCCGCCCACCCGGACCGCTGGTGGGGCCTGGACGACGCCACCGCCGCCCCCGAGCCGCTGCGCAGCGCCGATCTGCCGGTCCGGCTCTCCGGCAGCGGACTGGAGCAGCTGGAGAACTGCTCGCTGCAGTGGTTCCTGGACAAGGAGGTCAAGGCGCGCGGCGCCGGTTCGGCCGCCCAGGGCTTCGGCAACGTGGTGCACGCCCTCGCCGACGAGGTCGGCTCCGGCCGTACCCCCGCCGACCTCGCCGTGCTGATGGAGCGGCTGGACACGGTCTGGGACGCGCTGGCCTTCGACGCGCCCTGGAAGTCCCAGCAGGAGAAGACCGAGGCCCGGGCCGCCCTGGAACGCTTCCTGAACTGGCACGTCCTGCAGCGCGGCCGCGACGTGGTCGCCACCGAGCACGGCTTCGACGTCACGCTGGACGTCGGCGGCGTCTCGGTGCGGATCCGCGGCTCGATGGACCGGGTGGAGAAGGACGACGCCGGGCGGGCCTACGTGGTGGACTTCAAGACCGGCAAGGAGGCGCCGACCGACAAGTCGCTGCCCGAGCACAAGCAGCTCGCGGTCTACCAGCTCGCCGTCCGGGCCGGGGCGCTCAACGAGCTGCCCGGGTTCGAGGGCCGGGTCCCCGACTCCGGCGGGGCCGAGCTGGTGCAGCTGCGCAAGCCCGACAAGGGCGCCCCGGAGGCGCCCAAGGTGCAGCGCCAGGACCCGCCGGACGGCGAGCCGTGGATCGAGAACCTGCTGGCCGACGCCGCCGGGCGGGTCCTCGCCGAGCGCTTCGTGCCGCGGGCCGGCGGCGGCTGCGACCGCTGCACCTTCCGTCGCAGCTGCTCGGCCCAGCGTGACGGCGCCCAGGTGGTGGAGTGAGCGCCGCGGTGTGGGGGTGGCCACAGCGGGCCGGGCGAGGGGCCCGGACTGTCGGCGGTGCCCGTTAACGTTGCGGGGTGACCGCCGCGCTCCGCCACCCCGACCAGCTCAAGGAGCTGCTGGGCATCCCGTTCAACCGGGAGCAGATGGCGGCCATCGGCGCCCCGCTGGAGCCGGCCGTGATCGTCGCCGGGGCGGGCTCGGGGAAGACCACGGTGATGGCCGCCCGGGTGGTCTGGCTGGTCGGGTCCGGGGCCGTCCGCCCGGAGGAGGTGCTCGGCCTCACCTTCACCAACAAGGCCGCCGGGGAGCTCGCCGAACGCGTCCGCGCGGCCCTGCGGCTCGGCGGCGTGGCCGAACCGGACGAGGAGGCGCTCGGCGAGCCGGAGATCTCCACCTACCACGCCTTCGCCGGCCGCCTGCTCAAGGAGCACGGCCTGCGGATCGGCATCGAGCCGGACGTCCGGCTGCTCGCCGACGCCACCCGCTTCCAGCTCGCCGCCAAGGTGCTGCGCACCGCGCGCGGTCCCTTTCCGGCGCTCACCGGGACCTTCAGCAACCTGGTCGCCGACCTGACCGCGCTGGACGGCGAGCTCGCCGAGCACCTGGTCGAGCCGGACGCGCTGCGCGCCTTCGACGAGGAGCTGCTCGACACCCTCGCCACCGTCCGGCTCGGCAACGACGACCTGCGGGCCGTGCCGGTCACCGCCCGGGCCCGGCTGGAGCTGCTGCGCCTGGTCGAGGAGTACCGGCGGCGCAAGGCCGCGGCCGGGCTGATGGACTTCGGCGACCAGATAGCCGCCGCCGCCCGGCTCGCGCAGCAGCGCCCCGAGGTCGGCGAGCTGCTCCGGGCCCAGTACCGGGTAGTCCTGCTCGACGAGTACCAGGACACCTCGGTCGCGCAGCGGCTGATGCTGGCCGGCCTGTACGGCGCCGGCCCCGAGGGGCGGGGCACCGGCCACCCCGTCACCGCCGTCGGCGACCCCTGCCAGGCGATCTACGGCTGGCGCGGCGCCTCGGTCGCCAACCTGGACGACTTCCCCCGGCACTTCCCGAAGGCCGACGGCTCCGGGGCGGCCCGGTACTCGCTCAGCGAGAACCGCCGCAGCGGCGGGCGGCTGCTCGCCTTCGCCAACGAGTTGGCCGAACCGCTGCGCGCGATGCACGAGGGCGTCGAGGCGCTGCGCCCGGCTCCCGGCGCCGAGCAGGAGGGCTACGTCCGGGCCGCGCTGCTGCCCACCCACGCGCAGGAGATCGACTGGCTGGCCGACTCGATCGCCCACCTGGTCCGCACCGGCACCGCGCCGGGCCGGATCGCCGTGCTCTGCCGGGGCGGCGCGGCCTTCCCCGACATCCACGCGGCGCTGGTCGCCCGGGAGGTGCCGGTCGAGGTGGTCGGACTCGGCGGCCTGCTGCAACTGCCCGAGGTGGCCGACCTGGTGGCCACCTGCGAGGTGCTGCAGGACCCGACCGCCAACGCGGCGCTGGTCCGGCTGCTGATCGGCCCGCGCTGGCGGATCGGCCCGCGCGACCTCGCCCTGCTCGGCCGGCGGGCCGCCGAGCTGGTGCGCACCGCCCGGCCGGAGGGCGTCGAGGCGCTGGCCGCGGCCGTCGCCGAGGCCGATCCGACCGAGGTGGTCTCGCTGGCCGACGCGCTGGAGACCTTCCTGGACCCGGCGTCCGGCGGGGACGGCGACCGGTCCGACGAGCTGCCGTTCTCCGCGGAGGCCAGGCCGCGCTTCGCCCGGCTCGCCCGGGAGCTGCGCGAGCTGCGCCGCTCGCTCGCCGAGCCGCTGATGGACGTGCTGCACCGGGTGCTCGCGGTCACCGGCCTGGAGGTCGAACTCGCGGCCTCCCCCCAGGCCCTGGCCGCCCGCCGCCGGGAGACCCTGCACGCCTTCCTGGACGTCGCGGCCGGCTTCGCGGACCTGGACGGCGACCCGGGCCTGTCGGCCTTCCTCGGCTTCCTGCGCGCCGCCCAGGAGTACGAGCGCGGGCTGGACAGCAGCCTGCCCGGCGGGGAGGACACCGTGAAGGTCCTCACCGCGCACAAGTCCAAGGGCCTGGAGTGGGACGTCGTGGCCGTTCCCGGACTGGTCCGGGGCGCCTTCCCGTCCTCGACCACGCGCGAGCGCTGGACCAGCGTCAAGCGGGTGCTGCCGCACGCCCTGCGCGGCGACGCGGCCACCCTGCCCGATGTGCGCGGCGGGTGGAACAGCAAGTCGATGGCCGCCTTCAAGGCGGCGCTCGCCGAGCACTCGGGCACCGAGGAACTGCGCCTCGGCTACGTCGCCTTCACCCGGCCGCGGTCGCTGCTGCTGGCCTCCGGGCACTGGTGGGGCCCCAGCCAGAAGACCGTGCGCGGCCCGTCCGCCTTCCTGGAGCGGCTGCGGACGCACTGCGAGCGGCCCGGCGCGGGCGAGCTCGAACACTGGGCCGAGCAGCCGCCCAAGGGTGCCGAGAACCCGGCGCTGGCCGCGCCCGTCGAGCGGCCCTGGCCGCTGCCGCTGGATCCGGCGGCCCAGCACGCCCGCCGCCGGGTCGCCGAGGTGGTGCACCGCCGCCTCGCCGGCCTGCCCGCCCCTGAACCGGAGCCGATGGCCGCCGAGGACCGCCGCCAGGTCGAGTCCTGGGACCGCGACCTCACCGCGCTGGTCGGCGAGTTGGAGCGGTCCCGGCGCAGCGTCCGGGAGGTGCCGCTGCCCGCCGCGCTGTCCGCCACCCAGCTCCAGCGGCTGGCCGCCGATCCGGACGGCTTCGCGCACGACCTGGCCCGCCCGATGCCCCGGCCGCCGCAGCCGGCCGCCCGCCGGGGCACCCGGTTCCACGCCTGGGTGCAGTCCCGGATCGAGCCGCTGCTGCTGATCGAGCCGGGCGCGCTGCCGGGCGCGGACGACGACGGCATCGAGGACGAGCAGGACCTGGAGCGGCTCAAGGAGGCGTTCCTGCGCACGCCCTACGCGAACCGGACGCCCTACCGGGTCGAGGCGCCGTTCCAGTTGGTGCTGGCGGGCCGGGTGGTGCGCGGCCGGATCGATGCGGTCTACCGGGAAGATGACGGCCGGTCGGAATTCGGCGGCGCGTCACGCTACGAAGTGGTGGACTGGAAGACGCACCGCGAGGAGACCGCCGATCCGCTCCAGCTCGCGGTCTACCGGGTCGCCTGGGCCGAACAGTTGGGAGTTCCGCCGGAGCAGGTCACGGCGTCCTTCCTGTACGTCCGCAGCGGTCGGATCGAACAACCCGCAGGACTTCCCGACCGAAAAGAGTTGGAACGGCTCCTGATCGGGAACAGTGAAGAATGAGTCACGCAGAGCATTCAAGTCATCACGGCAGCGGGCGAAACCTGTGCGTAGTGCACGTTTCGTGCCTATTGTGGGGTCGGTAACCGGTCAACCCCTGTGCTCCGGCCGCCAGCGAGGCCCGCATTCCCCAACCCTCAGTCATCACCGCGGGTGCCCACGGGGCACCGGCGTCTTCTGCTGGAGAGACCGAAGTTGAGCGCGACCGGATGGATGAGAGAGCGGTTCGCCGGGTCGGCCCCGGGGACCGCTCCGGGCTCGACCGGCACCTGGCCGAGGACGGCGCTCGCGCTGCCGTTCATCGGCATGGCGCTGGTCGTGGCCCTCGACTACGTCAGCAACACCGAGGTGACGGTCGAGCCGGCCCTCACCGCCGTGCCCGCGCTGGCCGCCGTGGTCAGCCGGCGTACCTGGTACCCGCTCGCCATCGGCCTCTGCACCGAGGCCGTGGCCTTCCTGATGGCCGCCAGCAGCGACTCGCTCGGCGAGTCCGTGCACAGCGCCACCGTCTTCGCCGTGGTGCTGGTCGCCGCGATCGGCTGGGTCAGCGCCACCCTGCGGCTGCGCCAGGAGAAGGCGCTGGCCGACGCCCAGCTGGTCGCCTCGATCGCACGCCGGGTGCTGCTGCGGCCGGTCCCCGAGCGGGTCGGCACCGTCCGGGCCGCCGTCCACTACGAGGCCGCCGCCGCGCACGCCAGGATCGGCGGCGACCTCTACGAGGTGGTCAACACCCGGCACGGGGTCCGGGCCGTGGTCGGCGACGTCCGGGGCAAGGGGCTCGGTGCGGTGGAGACCGCCGCCGCCGTGCTCGGCGCCTTCCGGGAGGCCGCCCACCAGGAGCCCGCGCTGGACCGGGTGGCGGGCTGGCTCGCGGTGAGCCTCGACCGGGCCCTGCACGAGAACGAGCACCCCGGGGTGGAGGAGGAGTTCGTCACCCTGGTGCTGATCGGGGTCCGGCCCGACGGCACCGCCGAGATCGTCAACTGCGGCCACCCGTCGCCGCTGCTGCTGCGGGGCACCGAGCCGGTCCGGCCGCTGGAGCTCGCCGAGACGGTGCCCCCGCTCGGCGTCCTCGACCCGGTCGACGTCCGGCCGCCGGTGCACGAGGTCCCGCTGCGGCAGGGGGACCGCGTCCTGCTGTTCACCGACGGAGTCATCGAGGCCCGGGACCGGGCCGGCGTCTTCTACCCGCTCGCCGAGCGGCTGCCGCACTGCGCGGACGGCCACCCGGTGGACGTCCTGCGACGCCTGCACCAGGACGTGGTCCGCCACGTCGGCCGCCAGCTCGGCGACGACGCGGCGATGCTGCTGCTCCAGTACGACCCGCTCGGGCCGGAGCCGCACCTGCCGCACCAGAACGGGCAGCTGACGCACCCCCGGAGCTGACCGCCCGGCACCGGGCGGCCCGGCCGGACCGCCTAGAGGCCGACCTCCACCACCAGCGGGCGGTGGTCCGAGACCACCGCCCGCGGGGCGGCCGCCGGGCCGACCGCGGTGCGCGGCACGCCCATCGCGAGCACGTGGTCGAACTGCACGGCCGGCCGGTGCGAGGGGTAGGTGGGCGTGCGGGCCAGGTCGTACCAGCCCTGGAGCCGCGCCCGGGGCTCGCGCACCCGCCGCCGGCGCGGCTCGACCAGGGCCGGCCGGGCCCGCCGGGCCGCCCGCAGTTCGCGCACCCGCGCGCGGGGCGCCGTCCGGTCCAGCGCGGTGGCCCCGCCCAGCACCGTCCGGGGCACCGCGCCGATCAGGTTGAAGTCCCCCAGGACCAGGTAGGGCTGCGGCAGGTCGGCGATCCAGCGCCGGATCCCCGCCAGCTGCGCCATGTTCCAGCCCGGCACGAACGACAGGTGCGCCGCCACCACGGTGAACGGCCCGTGCTCGCCCTCCAGTACGGCCGCCAGCGCGGCCCGCGGTTCGTCCGGGACGGGCGTGAGCCCGCGCCGGCCGGCCACCCGCAGCGGCAGCCCGAACGGGGCCGGGGCGAACCGCCGGGCCCGCCAGTGCCGCACCGGCAGCCGGGTCAGCAGTGCGGTGCCGTACGACGGCGGCGCGTCGTCGCCGACCTCGTTCGGCCCGTACACCTGGAGTCCGGCGGGGACGGCGGGCTCCGGCACCCAGCCCGCGACCGGCGCCGGGCGCCCGTGCAGCGCGGCGGCGAACCGCCAGTCCGCGGCCCCCATCGCCTTGGCGGCGACGGCGGCCTGGTCGGTGCCGCCGGAGCGGGCCTGGTAGCGGTCCACCTCCTGGAGGGCGAGCACGTCGGCGTCCAGCGCGGCCACCGCCTCCGCCAACGGTCCACCGGCGTCGGCGGGGTAGGGCCGCGGAGCACCGTCCGGGGCGAGCGGCTGACCGTGCAACAGATTGAAGGTGGCGATGCGCAACTGGCTCACACCGCACGACGGTACCCGCTCGCCGGGAGGGGGCGCCGCTTGAGCCCGCCGGGCATACCGGGTATACATACTCGGTATGTCCATCCGTCACGGTCTGCTCGCCCTGCTCGACCAGGGCCCGCGCTACGGCTACCAGCTGCGTACCGAGTTCGAGGCGCGCACCGGTGCCACCTGGCCGCTCAACGTCGGCCAGGTCTACACCACCCTGTCCCGCCTGGAACGCGACGGCCTGGTCGAGCCCGCGGGGGAGGACGAGGAGGGGCACCAGTTCTACGCGGTCACCGAAGCAGGACGCGCGGAGCTGCGCACCTGGTTCGACACCCCGGTGCCGCGGACCAGCCCGCCGCGCGACGAGCTGGCGATCAAGCTGGCCATGGCGGTCACCGTCCCCGGGGTGGACGTGCCCGCCGTCGTCCAGGGCCAGCGCCGCCACAGCATCAAGGCGCTCCAGGACTACACCCGGCTCAAGGCCCGCGCGCTGACCGGCGAGGCCCGCCCCGGCGGCGCCGGCCCGTCGGCCGCCCCCGGCGCCGACCTCGCCTGGCTGCTCGTCCTCGAACAGCTGATCTTCCAGACCGAGGCCGAGATCCGCTGGCTCGACCACTGCGAGACCCGCCTCGCCCAGCACGCCGAGATCGAACAGGCCCGGGCCGCCGAGGCCCGCGCCGCCGAGCCCGAGGTCGTCCGGCGCGGGCGGCGCCGCACCCGGGCCTGAACCCCGTACGGACTTCACGAACCACGGCCCGGCCGCCATCCGCGACCCCGGGCCCAGAACAGCAGGGGGAAGTGTGATCCACACCGATCCGAGCAGGCTCGGCACCGAACCGGTGCTGCACCTGGACAACGTCACCCGGGTGCACGGCCAGGGCGCGGCCGAGGTGCACGCGTTGCGCGGGGTGGACCTCCGGGTGCACCCCGGCGAGTTCGTCGCCGTGATGGGGCCCTCCGGCTCCGGCAAGTCGACCCTACTGACGCTCGCCGGGGGGCTGGACACCCCGAGCAGCGGTCGGGTCCTGGTCGAGGGCACCGCCCTGGGCGGCCTCAACCGCAAGAAGCTGGCCGAGGTCCGCCGCCGTTCGGTCGGCTACGTGTTCCAGGACTACAACCTGATCCCGGCCCTCACCGCGGCCGAGAACGTCTCGCTGCCGCGCGAGCTCGACGGTCTCTCCGGCCGCGCCGCCCGCCGCGAGGCGATGACCGCGCTGGAGGAGCTCGGCATCCCCGAGCTCGCCGACCGCTTCCCCGACGACATGTCCGGCGGGCAGCAGCAGCGCGTCGCGATCGCCCGCGCGCTGATCGGCGACCGCCGGCTCGTCCTCGCCGACGAGCCCACCGGCGCCCTCGACTCCACCACCGGTGAGTCCGTCCTCGCCGTGCTGCGCGCCCGCTGCGACGCCGGCGCCGCCGCGATGATGGTCACCCACGAGGCCCGGCACGCCGCCTGGGCCGACCGCGTGGTCTTCCTCCGCGACGGCCGCATGGTCGACGAGAGCATCAGCCAGGACGCCGGCACCCTGCTGGTCTCCGCGGCCACCAACGCGAAGGGCCCGGTGGCGCAGTGAGGTTCAGCGCCTGGCGGGTCGCCCTGCGGATCGCCCGACGGGACGCCCTGCGCGCCAAGGGCCGCAGCGCGCTCGTGGTCGCCATGGTCGCGCTGCCCGTGCTCGGCGTCACCGGCGCCGACGTGTTCTTCCGCAGCGCCGAACTCGACCCCGTCGAGCGGATCGTCCGCACCATGGGCCAGTCCGACGCCGAGATCCACATGGTCGACCGCGGCTCGATCATCCTGCAGGCACCGGACCCGGACCAGCCCTTCGACCTCACCGGCGCCGACGAGGCCAAGGTGGAGAACGGCCGGCCCCAGTACACGCCCGAACAGCGCCGCAGCCTCGACACCGAGCCGGCCGAACTGGTCAAGCAGCTGGTCCCGGCCGGCACGACGCTCGTCCCGCTGCGCGAGGGCCCGTTCGTCCCCACCAGCACCGTGCAGGGCCTGCTCAGCGTGCGGACCGCCGAGGCCGACCTGAACGACCCGGTCTGGAAGGGCCGGATCGACGTGGTCGAGGGCCGCGCCCCGAGCGCCGGCCACGAGGTCGCCGTCACCCGGGACTTCCTCGACCGCTCCGGCCTCAGGATCGGCGACCGCACCTCCCCGCGCGGTCTGGAGGCCACCCCCTTCACCATCACGGCCGTCGCCGAGTACCCCGGCGACCTGCGGGCCACCGGGCTGATCGCCCGCCCCGGCGCGCTGGTCGACCCGCTGATGAAGCTGCCCGGCGCCGACAAGGGCCTCGGCCGCTCCGCGCTGGGGGAGAGCGCCCGCTGGCTGGTCAAGCTCCCGGCCGGGGCCGCGATCGACTGGCCCAAGGTGACCGAGTTCAACAAGTACGGCTTCACCGTCGCCTCCCGCAGCGTGCTGCTCGACCCGCCGGCCCGTTCCGAGGTGCCGCTCTACGCCCAGAAGGGCCAGAGCAGCGGCGGTACCCCCTACCTCGACCGGACCTCCGTCGTCATCCTCGCCACCGTGGTCGGCATGGCGCTGCTGGAGATCGTGCTCCTCGCGGGCCCCGCCTTCGCCGTCGGGGCCAGGCGCTCCCGGCGCCAGCTCGGGCTGCTCGCCGCCGGCGGCGGTAACCGGGCCGACGTCCGCGCGGTCGTCCTCGGCGGCGGGGTCGTGCTCGGAGTCACCGGCGCCGCCCTCGGTCTGGCCGTCGGCGTCGGCCTGGTCGCGGTGCTGCGCACCCAGGCCGAGAACTACGCCGGCGAGCGGTTCGGCCACTTCGACCTCCAGCCGCTCGACCTGCTCGGCGTCCTGGGCATCGGCCTGGTCACCGGTCTGCTCGCGGCCGTCGTCCCGGCCGTCCAGGCCTCCCGGCAGGACGTCGTCGCCGCGCTGACCGGCCGCGACTCGCTCAAGCCGCCGAGCCGCAAGCTCGCGCTGCTCGGCCTGCTGATGGTGGCCGGCGGCGCCGCGCTCGCCCTGCTCGGCGCGACCAGCGGCTTCGGCAACCGCAGTACGGCCGTGCTCGGCGGCTCGATGATCGCCGAACTCGGCATGGTCGCCCTGACGCCCTACCTGGTCGGCCTGTTCGGGCGGATCGGCCGCTGGCTGCCGCTCGGCCCCCGGCTCGCGCTGCGCGACTCGGTCCGCCACCGCGGACGCACCGCCCCCGCCGTCGCGGCGGTGATGGCCGCCGTCGCCGGCTCGGTCGCCGTCGGCATCTACACCGCCAGCAGCCACGAGGAGCACCGCCGGGAGTACGTCGCCGCCGCGCCGGCCGGCGCGGTCACCGTGAGCAGCGGCTGGGGCTCGGCCGCCGACGGGAAGCTGCTGCCCCAGCTGCGCGGCGCCGTCGAGAGCAACATCCCCGACCTCGGCCGGCGCGCCGACGTGCAGGAGGTCGGCCTCAAGGGCGACTGCGACCGGACGCACGGCAACTGCGGCTACGTCACCACCGAGCTGCCGAAGGAGCTGCGCTGCCCGCTGTTCGACAAGGGCAGCGAGGCCATCGCCCCGGCCGAGGCCGAACGGCTCCGCAAGGAGGACGCGCGCTGCAGGGCGAACCACTCCTACCGGGTCAACCCGTTCAGCATGGTGGCCGCCGGGGACGCCACCCTGCTGCGCAACCTGTTCGGTGTGGACGACCCGGCCGCCGGCCAGGCGCTGGCCGCCGGCAAGGCCGTCGTGTTCGACGCCGACTACGTCAAGGACGGCAAGCTCGTCGTGAGCGTGACGGAGCCGGCCGAGGAGCAGTCGAACAAGCTGAACGCCTCGCCCGTGCACGACACGCCCAGCCACGAGATCGCCGTCGACGCGGTGCTGTTCCGCGCCGTCGTCCCGACCGGTGGCCAGGCGCTGGTGAGCCCGGAGACCGCCGGCCGGCTCGGGCTGGGCACCCATGACGCCGGTTCGGTCTGGCTGCCCGCCAAGGCGCCGTCCGACAGCGCCGAGCAGAAGGCGACGGCGGCGATCGACAAGCTCGCCGACGGCACCCAGTTCGGGGTCGAGCGCGGCTTCCAGTCCAACGACGACCTGGTCAGCCTCGGTCTGACGGGCTTCGCCGCCCTGGTCGCGCTCGGCGCCGCCGGCATCGCCACCGGGCTCGCCGCCGCCGACTCGCAGCGCGACCTGACCACCCTCGCGGCGGTCGGCGCCGCGCCGCGGATCCGCCGGAGCCTCTCCGGCTTCCAGTGCGGGGTGATCGCCGCGATGGGCACCCTGCTCGGCGTGGTCGCCGGGGTGGTGCCGGCGGTGGCCCTGCGCAAGGTGGAGGGCGTGTCCGTCTCCTACCCGGGGATGTCCCCCGAGGAGACGGCCGACCACAGCGTGATCGTCTTCCCGTGGCTCGACATCGGCGTCACCGTGATCGTCCTGCCGCTGCTCGCGGTGGGGCTGGCCGCGCTGCTCACCCGCTCGCGGATCTCGCTGCTGCGCCGCTCCGGCTGACCGCGCGTTCCCCGTCTCCCCCGTCACCCCCGGCCGCCGCCCCCGTGCGGCCGGGGGTGACGGACGTTACAGGCCGTCCGGCGCCCGGTGGCCGGACGGCCGGGGCAGGCACCCGCACGGGCGAACTAAAGTCGTCCGTATGACGAGAACCCCGGACAGCGTCGTCCGCTCCTTCATCGACCGGCACCAGGCCGAGTTCCTGGCCGACCTCTCCGACTGGCTGGGCATCCCCTCCGTCTCGGCCGAGCCCGAGCGGGCCGGTGAGGTCCGCCGCTCCGCCGAGTGGCTGGCCGCGAAGCTGGGCGGGACCGGGTTCCCGGTGGTCGAGGTCTGGGAGACGGACGGCCTGCCGGCGGTGTTCGCCGAGTGGCCGTCGGGGGACGCGTCCGCGCCGACCGTCCTGGTCTACGGGCACCACGACGTGCAGCCCGCCGCCAAGGAGGACGGCTGGGCGACGGAGCCCTTCGAGCCGACCGTGGTCGGCCGGCAGCTGTTCGCGCGCGGGGCCGCCGACGACAAGGGGCAGGTGTTCTTCCACACGCTCGGGGTCCGCGCCCACCTGGCCGCCACCGGGCGCACCGCGCCGGCCGTCAACCTCAAGCTGCTGATCGAGGGCGAGGAGGAGTCCGGCTCGCCGCACTTCCCCGCGCTGGTCCGCCGGGAGGCCGGGCGGCTGGCCGCCGATGTGGTGATCATCTCGGACACCGGGATGTGGTCCGAGACCACGCCGACGGTCTGCACCGGCATGCGGGGCCTGGCCGACGCCCAGATCGACCTCTACGGCCCGGACAGCGACATCCACTCCGGTTCCTTCGGCGGCGCCGTCCCCAACCCGGCGGCGGTCGCGGCCGAACTGGCCGCCGCGCTGCACGACGAGGACCGCCGGGTGGCCGTCCCGGGCTTCTACGACGGCGTGATCGAGCTGACCGCGCGCGAGCGCGAGCTCTTCGCCGAGCTGCCCTTCGACGAGGGGCAGTGGCTGAAGGTCGCCAAGTCGCACGGCACCCTCGGTGAGGCCGGCTACTCCACCCTGGAGCGCGTCTGGGCCCGGCCGACCGCCGAGGTGAACGGCATCTGGGGCGGCTACACCGGCCCCGGCGGCAAGACCATCGTGCCGTCCTCGGCGCACCTCAAGCTCTCCTTCCGGCTGGTGGCCGGCCAGGAGGTGGAGCGGGTCCAGGAGGCCGTCCGGTCCTGGGTGGCGGAGCGCGTGCCCGAGGGTATCCGGTACGCGCTGGAGTTCCCGGGCGCCACCCGGCCCTGCCTGACCCCGCTGGACCACCCGGCCCTGCGGTCCACCGTCCGGGCGATGGAGCGGGCCTTCGGGCAGCGGATCCTGTTCACCCGGGAGGGTGGTTCCGGTCCGGCCGCCGAACTCCAGGACGTGCTCGGCGCGCCGGTGCTCTTCCTCGGCATCTCGGTGCCCTCGGACGGCTGGCACTCGGTCGACGAGAAGGTCGAGCTCGACCTGCTGGCCAAGGGCGTGGAGACGACCGCCTACCTCTGGGCCGACCTGGCCGAGAACTGGCGGCCGGGCGGCGAGGCGGCGTGAAGGCCGCGGGGCGCCCTCCGCGGCCCGTCCTGGCGAACAGACCACTCATCCGGATGATTCATCACGTGGGGATGGAACGAAGTGAGCACCGTGCCTGAGACCGAACGCCCGCTGCCCCCGGCACTGGCCCGGGCCGGGGTCGACCGGGCGGCCCAGCACCGGTTCGACGAGCCCTGGCTGGCGGCCGCCTGGAGCCACCCGACCACCAAGGTGCTGCCGATCGCCGGCGGCGAGGCGTTCGTGGTGGACACCGGGCAGGGCACCGAACTGGTGCTGATGCCCTCGTTCGAGGCGCCGCAGACCGGGGACCGCTACTTCCTCGGCACCGACGAGGACGGGGTGTCGTACTTCGCGCTGGCCGGCGAGAGCCTGCCGGGGCGCCTCGACGGCGACGCCCGCCCGGCCGGGCTGCGCGAGGTCGGGGGGATGCTCTCCGACCGGGACGCCGGGCTGCTGGTGCACGCCGTCGCGCTGGAGCACTGGCACCGGCTGCACAGCTTCTGCTCGCGCTGCGGGCACCCGACCGAGAAGGCCGGCGCCGGCCACGTCCGGCGGTGCACCTCCTGCGCGGCCGAGCACTACCCGCGCACCGACGCGGCGGTGATCATGATGATCACCGACGAGCAGGACCGCTGCCTGCTGGGCCGGCAGGCGCTCTGGCCGGAGGGCCGCTGGTCGACCCTGGCCGGGTTCGTCGAGCCGGGCGAGTCGATCGAGCAGGCCGTGGTCCGCGAGGTCTTCGAGGAGGCCGGGGTGCGGGTGGCCGAGGTCGCCTACGTGGCCAGCCAGCCGTGGCCGTTCCCGTCCAGTCTGATGCTGGGCTTCATGGGCAAGGCCGATCCGGACGGGACGGCCATCACCGTGGACGGCGAGGAGCTGGCCGAGGCGCGCTGGTTCTCCCGGGAGGAGCTGCGGGCCGGCATGGCGGCGGGCGAGATCCTGCCGCCGTCCGGGATTTCGATCGCCCGTCACCTAGTCGAACTCTGGTACGGGGAGCGGCTGCCTTCGGCGGCGCGCTGGTAATTCCGACAATCGGGGGCGTGCGGCTTATTGCCGCGCGCCCCCGATTTCGTTTCGTGCCCTCCGTCGCGCCGGTCATCCAGGGGCCCGGCGCGGCCGAACGGGTGGTCCGGACGGATTTCGCGCCGGTCGGGCGCGCTGACGTTCGTATCCGGAGGGGCCGCCTCCTGCCGTGTTTCGGCGGGCCAGGGCGCCCACGGCCGGCCCGCCGTCGCCGATCCGGGTCGACATTGTCGGAATCGGCTGAAACCGGGTCACCGCCCTCGCTACATTCACTCGGGTGACAATCCCCCGGGGCACCACCCAATCCCCCAAATACCAGCGCCTCGCCGCCGATCTGCGCCGCCGGATCGCCGAGGGCGAATTCACCGCCCAGGCCGCCCTCCCGGTCGAGAGCGAACTGGAGCGCCAGTACGGGGTCGCCCGCAACACCGTCCGGCTGGCCGTCGACGTCCTGGTCAACGAGGGCCGGCTGGTCCGGCTCCAGGGCAAGGGCACCTACCTCCGGGAGCACCCCGTCCTGGACCACCGCGCCTACGGACCGGCCCCGGCGCCGCCGGGCCCGCGCGACCCGCTCGCCGGGCCGCGGGACTGCCTGGCCGTGCCCACCGCCGTCTACCTCGGCGAGGCCGCCGACGCCGGCCGGGAGCTCACCGTCGACTTCGAGATGATGATCGTCCGGGCCCGGGTCGACATCGCCGAGCGGCTCGGGCTCCGGCCCGGCGAGGCGATCGTGGTCCGCCGCCAGCTCCGGCTGCTGGACCGTGAGCCGTACTCGATCGAGGAGAGCCACTACCGGGCCGGCCTCGCCGCGGGCACCCCGCTGATGGAGCCCGACCAGATCGACGGCGGGGACGAGGCGGTGCTCGCCCTGCTCGGCCGGACCGAGATCGGGGCGGTGGACCACCTGGTGGCCCGGATGCCCGGCCCCGAGGAGGCGCAGTGGTTCCAGGGCGGCCCCGGGGTGCCGCTGATGGTCCAGACCCGGGTGACCTACGACCGGCGCGGCCCCGTCCGGGTCATCGAGACCCGCTACTCCGCCGACCGCAGCCGGCTGGTCTACGGCGTCGGCGACCTCGCCGCCCGGACCCAGCTGCCCGCACCCGCGGCGCCGGTGGACCCGGCCCGGGCCGACGCCCCCTGAGGTGCGCCGGCCCGGGCCCCGCAGGAAGTCGCGGGTCAGGCCGCCAGGGCCTTCTTGACCTGCATCAGGCTCGGGTTGGTCATCACGACCTGCTCGCCGCCGCCCGCCGGCGTCACCAGCACCGTCGGCACGATCTGGTTGCCGCCGTTCACGGACTCGACGAAGGACGCCGAGTTCGGGTCCTCCTCGATGTTGATCTCGGTGTAGCCGATGCCTTCACGGGTCAGCTGGCTCTTGAGTCGGTTGCAGTACCCACACCAGGTCGTGCTGTACATCGTCACGCTGCCGGACATCGAGGGGCTCCTTCGGGAAAGAGGGCGTGCGGTCTCTGGGAGGAACGTCCGTCACGCAACGGTCATTCCGCGTGCGCCCGGCGTGAGATCGACCTCGCACGCCCGAGCGCGCACCGTTCATCCTGCGATCGCACCGGGCCTGTGGACAAGCCCGCCCCGGTTGTCGCACCGGGCTGAGAGGATGGAACGCATGCAGGAAGACCTCTTGAGCGGCAGCCCGTTCGACGACTACCGCGCCGCGTCCGGCCCCGACGCGGTGCTCGCCGGGCTCGACCCCGAGCAGCGGGCCGTCGCCACCGCCCTGCAGGGGCCCGTCTGCGTGCTCGCCGGCGCCGGCACCGGCAAGACGCGCGCCATCACCCACCGGATCGCCTACGGGGTCCGCAGCGGGGTCTACCAGCCCGCCCAGGTGCTCGCCGTCACCTTCACCGCCCGCGCGGCGGGGGAGATGCGCGGGCGGCTGCGCCAGCTCGGCGCCGAGGGCGTCCAGGCCCGCACCTTCCACGCCGCCGCGCTGCGCCAGCTCCAGTACTTCTGGCCGCGCGCCGTGGGCGGCCCGGTGCCGCAGCTGGTGGAGCGCAAGGTCCAGCTGGTCGCCGAGTCCGCCGCGCGCTGCGGGCTGCGCGTCCAGCGCACCGAACTGCGCGACCTCACCGCCGAGATCGAGTGGGCCAAGGTCTCCCAGATCGGCCCGGACGACTACCCGGCCGCGGTGCAGAAGTCGGCCCGCGAGGCCCCGCGCGACCCGGCCGAGATCGCCCAGGTGTACCGGGTGTACGAGGAGACCAAGAGCCGCCGCGGCGTCATCGACTTCGAGGACGTCCTGCTGCTGACCGCCGCGATCCTGGAGGACCGCCCGGACATCGCCGACCAGGTCCGCGCCCAGTACCGGCACTTCACCGTCGACGAGTACCAGGACGTCTCGCCGCTCCAGCAGCGGCTGCTCGACCAGTGGACCGGCCCCGCCGCGGGCAGCCTCTGCGTGGTCGGCGACGCCAGCCAGACCATCTACTCGTTCACCGGCGCCACCCCCGACTACCTGCTGAACTTCCGCACCCGCCACCCCGAGGCGACGGTGGTCAAGCTGGTCCGGGACTACCGCTCCACCCCGCAGGTCGTCCACCTGGCCAACGGGCTGCTCGCGCAGGCCCGCGGTCAGGCGGCCCGGCACCGGCTGGAGCTGGTCTCGCAGCGCGAGGCCGGTCCCGAGCCCGTCTACACCGAGTACGAGGACGAGCCGACCGAGGCCGAGACCACCGCCCGCCGGATCAAGGAGCTGCTGGCGTCCGGGGTGCGGGCCAGCGAGGTCGCCGTGCTGTTCCGCACCAACGGCCAGTCCGAGGTCTACGAGCAGGCCCTCGCCGACCTCGGCGTCTCCTACCAGCTCAAGGGCGCCGAGCGGTTCTTCGAGCGCCCCGAGGTGCGGGACGCCGGCGTGCTGCTGCGCGGCGCCGCCCGGGCCGCCTCCGACCCGCTCACCGACGGCACCCCCGGCCTCGCCGCGCAGGTCCGGGCGGTGCTCGCCACCCGGGGCTTCACCGCAGAGCCGCCGGCCGGTTCCGGCGCGGTGCGCGAGCGCTGGGAGTCGCTGGCCGCGCTGGTCCGGCTCGCCGAGGACTTCGAGCGGACCCGCACGGCGGCCGGGGAGCCGGCCGACCTGGCCGCGTACGTCGCCGAGCTGGACGGCCGGGCCGCGGCCCAGCACGCGCCCGCCGTCGAGGGCGTCACGCTGGCCTCGCTGCACGCCGCCAAGGGCCTGGAGTGGGACGCCGTCTTCCTGGTCGGCCTCACCGAGGGCACCATGCCGATCATCTACGCCAAGACGGACGAGCAGGTCGAGGAGGAGCGCCGGCTGCTCTACGTCGGCGTCACCCGGGCCCGCAAGCACCTCTCGCTCTCCTGGTCGCTCTCCCGCTCGCCGGGCGGCCGGGGCAACCGCAAGCCGACCCGCTTCCTGGACGGGCTGCGGCCGAACTCCGGCGCACCGGGCGCGCGCGCCGGGGGCCGGGGCGGGCGCGGTGGCGTGGAGGCGGGCGAGCGCTCCGCCGGGCGCCGGGTGCGCGGCCCGGTCCGCTGCCGGGTCTGCGAGCGGGTGCTCACCGAGGCGGTCGAGCGCAAGCTGCGCCGCTGCGAGAGCTGCCCCTCCACGATGGACGAGGCGCTGTACGAGCGGCTGCGCGAGTGGCGGGCCGGGCAGGCGAAGAAGCAGGGCGCCCCGGCCTACGTGGTGTTCACCGACGCGACGCTGATGGCGATCGCCGAGGACGTCCCCGCGACCACCCAGGAGCTGGCGGTGATCTCGGGGGTCGGTGCGATGAAGCTGGACAAGTACGGGGCCGCCGTGCTCTCGTTGTGTGCGGGGGAAGAGCTCACGGAGGATCCGGTCGACGTCGAGGACGGCGATCCGGACGAACCGGCCTGAGCCGGTCCCGGGGAGGTCCCCGGGGCGGGCGGAGCCGATGCCCCGGGCCCCTTCGGAAGCCGTCGAGAAACTCGCCGGAAAAATAGTTTGCGCGCCGTACCGGGAGCGCAATAGCCTGCCGGAGCGGTCAAGGGGACGCGAACGCACGGGGTGACGCCTGTGCCATGTCCTCCTGGGCCCGACAGCTTCTCCGCACCACGTACCACCTGCATCACCTGCACCACCGAGACAGACATCCGAACAGTTCGGAGCCCGGGAAACCAGGCCCCGCGAGACGCCGAGAGGAGGCGAAGACAGTGGAAACCATCATGATCACCAAACTGACTGGCCAGACCGTCGTCGCCGCTGCCTCTCTGCGTGCCGCCCGCCTGCGGGCTCTCGCCGAGCTGGGTGGAACCGGTCTGGGTCTCGAAGCCGTGGGTGCCTCCGTCATTCCCGCTTCCGTCGCCTCCGTTGTCAGTGGTCTTGGACACACTGGCGTCTGCGGCGCGGATATCACGGGCGGTATTGACGGCACCTCTGTCGAGACCGGTCTGTCCCGTGGCTGGGCGGCCGTGAGCACGTCGCGCTCCCTGCGTGACGAGCGACCGACCCAGGCACCGAAGGCGGCCGTAGCCGTCGCCATGCATGGCGGCTATGCGCGGGTCATCGGTGCCGGAAACGCCCAGAAGCAGAACGAGCAGCAGATCAACGAGCAGGCCATGGCCGCCTTTACGGGAGCCACGGCCGTCCGGATGCGGGCCTTCCGCGGGCCTGAACCCTGGAGAGAACGAACCTGAGGAAGCCTCAGGTCGGCACCTCCAGGGCCGCGGAACCCGTCACACCGGGATCCGCGGCCCTTCTGTTTTGTCCGGTACGCAAGACCACCCAGGCCCTCCGGGGCCTCCGGCCCAGCCCCACCAGTCAGCTGAGCCGGACCCACTGAAAAGACGAGGAAGACGCCCACAGTGTCCACGGTCATCACGCCGCCCATCCCGTCCGTACCGCAGACAAGCCAGATCACCCCGGCCGACCAGGCCGACCCTCCGGAGGTTTCCCTGATGCAGATCACCACCATCGAGCAGGCCGAGGCGCTCGGTCTCCCCATCCCGTGCCGCGCCTTCGACCCGGAGGTCTTCTTCGCCGAGACGCCCGCCGACGTCGAGTACGCGAAGTCCCTCTGTGGCACCTGCCCGGTCAAGGACGCGTGTCTGACCGGTGCGCTGGAGCGGCGCGAGCCGTGGGGCGTCTGGGGTGGCGAGCTCTTCGTCCAGGGTGTCGTCGTGGCCCGCAAGCGGCCGCGTGGCCGCCCGCGCAAGACCGAGGTCGCAGCGTGAACCCCGCGCTCGGAGCCAAGGCCGTCCGCCGGGGAGAGCAGCCCCCGCTGGACAGCGTCCTTCGCCGCTCCGTGCGAATCGCCGCCGCCAAGGCCGACGCGGCCCGCACCGTCCACTTCCCTACGTCGCACCACGAGCAGGACCACGACATGACCCCCGCCGCCATTGACCCGACCGTCCGCGCCGAGCAGACCACCGAACTTCAGATCCAGAACAGGACCCTTGAGATGCAACTCCTCCACGAATCCCTGGCCCGTGCCCATATGCAAGAGCGCTTGCAAGAGGCCGAGCACGAACGGCTCGTCTCCCGGGTCGCCCGGGCCCGCCGGCTCAAGCTGAGGGCCGAACGGGCCTCGCTGCGGGCCCGCAAGGCCCTCGCCGTCGCGCTGATGTAGCGCGCCGGGCCGTAAGAGTTCCACCCCCGTCGTGCCGCAGGCCGCCCCCCGAACCGGGGAGCGGCCTGCGGCCGTTGCCGCCCGTACCGGTCAGGGCTTCTTGACAGCCTTGGTGGCCCTGGTGGCGGTGCGCGCCTTCGGCGGGGTGGTGGGGCGCTCCTCGAACTCCGGGAGCCACCGCCGCATCTCCGCCCGGAACGGCGCGTTGGCGCCCAGCTGGCAGAGCACCCCGATGGTGCTCAGCGTGACCCGGTGGATCAGCAGGTACGCCGGGGGCAGGTTGAGCTGCTTGCCCAGGTTGTAGGCGGGCGACCGCGGATCGGCGATCCGCGCGGCCTGGGCCCGCATCCAGGCCCGGGTGAAGTGGAAGGTGTCCACCGCGGCCGGCTCGATGATCGGGACGAGGTAGTCCAGCACCGCGTCCGGGTCCAGCTCGATCGAGGGCTTGACGAAGCCCTCCTCGCGCAGCATCTCCAGCACGCCCGCGGCGTCGCCCGCCAGGGCCATCCGCAGGGAGGCGCCGATCGGGGCGGGCAGCCCGCCCGGCAGCCGGTCGACGGTGCCGAAGTCCAGCACCCCGAGCCGCCAGCCGGCGACCGGGCCGTCGTCCTTGAGCAGCCGGAAGTTGCCCGGATGCGGGTCGGCGTGCAGCAGACCGGTCCGGGACGGGCCGGCGAACAGGAACCGGGCCAGCAGGTGCCCGGCCCGGTCGCGCTCCTCCTGGGTGCCGCCGGTGATCACCTCGGCCAGCGGGGTGCCGTCCATCCACTCGGTGACCAGCACCTGGTCGGCCTGCGCGACCACGCCGGGCACCTGGATGTCCGGGTCGCCCGCGAACTCCTCGGCGTGCCGGCGCTGGGCCTGCGCCTCAAGCTCGTAGTCCAGCTCCTCGGCGACCCGCTCGCGCAACTCGGTGATCAGCGGCTTGATGTCGAGGCCGGGGATGAGCGGGCCGAGCAGCCAGGCCACCCGGCTCAGCTGCGTGAGGTCCGCCAGCAGGGCGTCGCCCGCGCCCGGGTACTGGACCTTGACGGCCACCTCGCGGCCGTCGTGCCAGACGGCCCGGTGCACCTGCCCGATCGAGGCGGCGGCCGCCGGCCGGTCGTCGAACTCCCGGAACAGCTCCCGCCAGCCTTCGCCGAGGCGCTCCGCGAGCGCGGTGTGGACCTTGGCGGCGGGCATCGGCGGGGCGGCGTCCTGCAGTTTGGTCAGGGCCGCCCGGTAGGGCCCGGCGACCTCCTCGGGCAGCGCGGCCTCGAAGACGGACAGCACCTGCCCGAACTTCATCGCCCCGCCCTTGAGCTCGCCCAGGACCTTGAAGAGCTGGTCGGCGGTGGCCTGCTGGAGCTCGGCCGTCACCACCTCGGCGGAGCGCCCGCCGATCCGCTTCCCCAGCCCGAGGGTGGCCCGCCCGGCGATTCCCAGCGGCAGGGCTGCGAGCCGTGCCGTGCGGGTCATTGCCTTGCGCGGAAGATCGCTCACCCGGGCCTCCAATCCACACGCCCCCGGCACCCCACGACCGGGGGCCGACCATCACTACGCCATTGTGCCCGCTCGCCGCCCCGGTCCCGGCCCCCTTTTCCGACCTGTCGTGCGGCGGGCGCCGCGGCGCCCCGCCCGCGGTCATCCCGGCGGCTGCGGTTGCCAGAGGCAGCCGCAGTCGGGGTGGCCCTTCAGCCGCAGCCGCCGGGGCATGCCGTCGACGGCCGAGAGTTCGCACCAGCCGTCGAGGCTCGGCGGCCGGCCGCCGTCCAGGTAGACCTGGGCGTGGAGGGCGGCGAGGCCCGCCACGGCCGTGGCCAGGCCGGTGTCGCAGGCGGGGGTGCGGGCCCGGCCGGGGCCCTCGTCGGCGAGCTGGGCCAGGATCCGGGGCCAGGCCGGATCCTCGTCCTCGCGGGCCAGTACCAGGCAGTGGCCGCAGGCCGAGACACCGGGCACGACGAGCGGGCCGACCACGCCGAACTCCTCCACCACCCCGACGTACAGGTGCGGCACCCCGGCCCGCAGCAGCTCCCTGGCCTCGGCCGCGCCGCCGGCGAAGGCACCGCTGCCGTCCCTCGGCGCCAGCACCACCAGGTCGAGGTCCCGCGCCGAGGGGCGGCGGGTGCCCGGAGCCGTGCG